>CALFMA010000666.1 GCA_937880065.1 uncultured Ruminococcus sp. | reverse complement strand
TTTTTTCTTTAATCAAACGGGTTTTTAGAGATGCCCTTATGTATATTTGCAGCTTTTTTAGAGGTGATGTTTTATGAATTTACAAAGGGAAAAATTGAAAATTTTCAACCGTGATTCCCTGAAATTCACAGCAATTATCATTATGTTCTGGGGACATTTGTTAGCATGGCTTACCCTTATGCGTGGGGGGGAACTGGAAAATATGCCTTTGTGGCAAAACCTCATAAGCAATTTCGCCCTTATATGTCCGCCTGTAATGTTCTTTTCTGTTGCAGACGGCTATAAATATACCCGTGACAGGAAAAAATATGCTTTGCGGCTATTAATTTTTGCCTGTATTTCGCAAATTCCCGATTGGCTTGTAATGCAGCCTGTCTATGGCTGGTGGACTTCAAATGTTATATTTACGCTGTTTTTTGGATTGCTGTCAATAGTCGCATGGGAAAGCGATAAAAAGAAATGGCAGAAAATACTGCTGGTAATTCTCTGCAATGCCGCAACTGTGCTTATAATGTCAGATTGGCTTATATTCGGCGTGTTGTTTATTCTCTTTATACATATTTTCCGTGAACGTCCGAAAGCACGATTGATTTCTTATACCGTCATAGCGGCAATATGGCAGATTATTGCTGTAATTTCGGGTGGCATTACCGATGTAAAGGTATGGACGGATTCTCTTTTGCGGTTTGCAGTTGTTATGCTGGCATATTTCTGCGTTACTGTGCTTTGCAACGGCAAAAAAGGTAAACATCCCGTGTTTTCAAAATGGTTCTTCTACATCTTCTACCCCCTGCACTATCTTATTATTTTTGCGGTGTTCAGATTGATTCCTCAGTAATAAGAGTATCTCAGAAAAATTTTCCTTAAAGGTATTGATTTTTTCGAAATAGTGTGATATAATAGAGATAACATAGTAAGCTAAAGACCGGAAACTTCCGGTCTTTCGTTTTGAAAGGAGATAAAAGATACAAATGAAGCTGAAAAAATTCGGTGCAACAGAACAAAGGATATACGACCTTGTTAAGCCGATAACCGATGATTTAGGCTATTACCTCTGGGACGTATGCTACGTCAAGGAGGGAGCAAGCTGGTATCTGAGGATTTTTATTGACTGCGATGAGGGTATAACCATTGAGGACTGCGAAGCTGTCACAGAGCCTGTGAATAAGCTGCTTGACGAGGTTGACCCAATAAAAGAAAGCTATATGCTTGAAATCGGCTCAGCAGGCCTTGAAAGAGAACTTGTCAAAGAGGACCATTTTGAAGTATGCGAGGGTGATAAAATCCGCATCCGCTTTATAAGAGCAGTTGACGGTGAAAAGGAAATCTGCGCATACCTTAAAGAGGCTGACAAAACAGATATTACCGTTGAGTTGGAGGACGGCACAGAGGCGAAATATCCCTTTGCTGATATTGCCTTTGTAAAACTCTGGTTTGATTTTGACTGACTTTCATCTTGAATATCCGCTTTTGTGGATTCTATGATGAATAAAAATATATATTATATTGGAGGAAATTGTTATGGATAACTTTTTCGACGCATTGAAAATGCTTGGAGAAGAAAACAGCGTTGAAACCGAACTTCTTATTGAGAAAGTAAAATCGGCAATGCTTAAAGCGGCTAAAAGAGCATATCCTCATAGTGAGGACAGAATAAGAGTGGAAATTGATCCTGCTCAGAAGAAATTTGCTATGTACATCGTTCAGGAAATCATCGAAGATGAGCCAATTGACGAGAACGAAATCAATATTGCAACTGCAAAGTTAATTGACCCCAATGCTTATATCGGCGGAACAATTCTCAAGGAAATTGATATTTCAAGCCTTGGAAGAATGGCTGCCCTCTCTGCAAAGCAGTCAATCAAGGGCGATTTAAGAGAAATCAACCGTGAGCAGGTGCTTGAAAAGTTCCAGCAGAAAGAACACGACTGCATTACTGCTAAGGTTTCACAGATTGAGCAGGGCAGAGGAACTGTTACCGTTGTTTATGAGGGTTCAGAACTTTACCTGTTCAGAAATGAGCAGATTCCGGGTGAAACTCTTGTAGAGGGCAAGGATGTAAAGGTTTACATCACAGGTATCCTCAACAAGACAAAGAAGCCTATTGTAAAAATTTCCAGAACTGCTAAGGAACTTGTAAAAAGACTCTTTGAAACAGAAGTTCCCGAAATTTATGACGGAACTGTTGAAATCAAGTCCATTTCCCGTGAAGCAGGTTCAAGAACAAAAATGGCTGTATGGTCAAATGACGCTGATGTTGACGCAATCGGTGCTTGCATCGGTCCTAAGCGTTCAAGAATTACAGCTGTTGTAAATGAGCTTAACGGCGAAAAAATCGACATTATCCCATGGAGCGAAAACCCCGGCGAATTCATTGCAAGAGCCCTTGCTCCTGCTGAGGTTATAAAGGCTGTTATAACTTCCCTTGAAGAAAAGACCTGCACAGTTGTTGTTCCTAACAATCAGCTTTCACTTGCAATCGGAAACAAGGGACAGAATGCAAAGCTTGCAGCTAAGCTTACAGGCTTTAAGATTGACATTAAGCCCCAGACAGACCCTGTTACAGGCGAGCCTGCTGAGGAACTTGCTGAGGATTATCCCGATGCACTTCTTGCAAAGGCTGATGAAGCTGTAGAAGAAACAGTTGATACAGCAGAAGAAGCAGCTGAGGCAGTTGAGGAAACAGTTGATGCTGTTGTTGAAGAAGCTGTTGATGCTGTAGAAGAAACAGTTGAAGCAGCAGAGGAAACAGAAGCTGTTGAGGAATAATTTATGAAATCCCAGAAAATCCCGATGAGAATGTGCCTTGGATGTAACGAAATGAAGCCGAAAAGAGAACTTATGCGTGTTGTGAAATCCCCCGAGGGCGAAATAAGCCTTGATTTTACGGGAAAGAAAAACGGCAGAGGTGCATATCTTTGCAAAGAGGCTGAATGTTTTGATAAAGCACGTAAGGCACGGAGATTTGAAAAATCCCTCTCATGCAGAATAGATGAAAGTGTATATGAGGTGATGGCAGATGAACTCAGGAAAGAAACAGAAAACAGCTGACCTGCTTACAATGTGCATTAAGGCAGGCAGAGTGGTTAAAGGTTTTGACAGCTCCAAGGAAGCTGTTGAGGGCGGCAAGGCGTTTGCAGTTCTTACAGCGGCTGATGCCTCGGAGAAAACTGTCAAGGAAGTGCGTTTTGTCTGTGGAAAGTATGACATTCCCGTAATTGTCACAGAACTGGAAAAAGCTGAAATCGGCAGACTCTGCGGCAAGGAAACAGCTGTTATGGCAATTTGCGATAAGGGCTTTGCAGGGGGATTTCAGAAAATCACCGATACACCACAAAGTAAATGACATATAACATCTGATTGTTGTGACAGCCGTGAGTACGGCTATTAAGGAGGTTATTTCGCCTATGGCAAAAAAGATAAAATTAAGCGACGCTGCAAAGGATCTTAACATTTCTTCAAAGGAACTTGTTGAATTCTTCGCTTCAAAGGGTGACACAAGAAAAAAGCCTTCATCTTCACTTAGCGAGGAGGAGATGAATGCGGTTTTAGAGCATCATACAAAGATTAACGAGGTTGCGGATTTTAAAGAATATTTCGATACAAAGAATACTCCAAAGCCTGAAAAAACAGAGGAAGTCAAGGAAGAACCCAAGACTGAGAAGAAAAAAGAAGTCAAGGAAGAACCCAAGACTGAGAAGAAAAAAGAAGTCAAGGACGCTCCAAAGGCTGATAAGAAAAAGGAAGCTAAGGAAGCACCAAAGACTGAGAAGAAAGCAGAAGTTAAGGACGTTCCTAAGACTGAGAAGAAAAAGGAAGTCAAGGACGCTCCAAAAGCTGAAAAGAAAAAGGACACAAAGCCCAAGGCTGAACCCGTAAAGGCAGAGGAAAAGCCAAAGGCTGAGGATAAACCAAAGGAAACCAAACCAGCTGAGGTAAAGGCTGAAAGCAAGCAGGTTCAGGAGGTCAGAACAGAGACTGCTGAAAAACAGGAAGTTAAAACCGAAAATAAACCCGTTCAGGAGGAGAAAAAACCTGTGGATGAGTTAAAGAAGGAAAATGGAAAGACAGAGGAAAAGAAATCTGAAAATAAGTCTTTCGATAAGAAAAAGAAAAAGGAGCAGGCTAAGGCTCGTGAAAGAGGCGAAGCTACAAAGCTCAACACAAGCTTTTCATCTGAAACAGCGTCAACAGCTACACAGCGTCGTACAGTTGATACAAGAGGCAGCTATGTAGACCTTGACAAGTACAATGAAAAGTATGACCAGATGGCTTCAGGAAACAGAAAGCACAGCAATGACAACTATTCTTCCAAGAAGCAGAAAATCAACCAGAAGTCCGCACAGAGAAACCGCCAGCAGTTCTCAAAGAAGGAGTCAGAGGCTGAAAAGCTGAAAAGACTTGAACTTGAACGTGCAAGAAAGCAGCAGTTAAAGGTACTTATCCCCGATGTTATTACTGTTGGTGAACTTGCTGTTCGTCTTAAAGCTACTGCTACAGACGTTATCAAGAAGCTTATGGGACTTGGCGTTATGGCGTCTATCAATCAGGAAATCGACTTTGATACAGCGTCACTTATTGCTGAGGAAATGGGTGCAAAGGTTGAAAAGGAAGTTATCGTTACAATTGAGGAGCGTCTTATTGACGACAGCGATGATGACGATACAAACCTCGAACCACGCTGTCCTGTAGTTGTTGTTATGGGACACGTTGACCACGGTAAGACTTCAATTCTTGACCGTATCAGAAATGCTCACGTTGCTGACGGCGAGGCAGGCGGTATCACACAGCATATCGGTGCTTATCAGGTTAAGGTAAACGGACAGAAGATTACTTTCCTTGATACTCCCGGACACGAAGCATTTACTTCAATGCGTGCAAGAGGTGCTAATATCACAGATATTGCAATTCTTGTTGTTGCTGCTGATGACGGTATTATGCCGCAGACAGTTGAGTCTATCAACCACGCTAAATCAGCAGGATTGCAGATTATCGTTGCTATCAATAAAATGGATAAAGAGGGAGCAAATCCCGACCGTATCAAGGAAGAACTTACAAAGTATGAACTCGTATGCGAGGACTGGGGCGGCGATGTTATCTGCGTTCCCGTATCAGCTAAGACAGGCGAGGGCTTTGATGAACTTCTTGAAAATGTTCTTCTCGTTGCAGAAGTACAGGATTTAAAGGCTAATCCCGACAGACTTGCAAAGGGTACAGTTATCGAGGCTCGTCTTGATAAGGGCAGAGGTCCTATTGCTACTCTCCTTGTACAGAATGGTACACTTAAACAGGGCGATGTTCTCATTGCAGGTACATCTGTAGGTCGTGTCCGTGTTATGACTAACGACAAGGGCAGAACTGTAAAGACAGCAGGTCCTTCTGTTCCTGTTGAGATTACAGGTCTTGCAGAAGTTCCAAGCGCAGGCGATACATTCAACGCTGTTGAAGATGAGCGTCTTGCAAGAGAACTTGTTGAGCAGAGAAAGCACGAGGCTAAGCAGGAGCAGTTCAACGCATACCGCAAGGTTACACTTGACAACCTGTTCAATCAGATTGCAGAGGGTGAAATCAAGGAACTTCCTATCGTTGTAAAGGCTGACGTACAGGGCTCAGTTGAAGCTGTAAAGCAGTCCCTTGAAAAGCTTTCCAACAACGAGGTAAGAGTAAGAGTTATCCACGGTGCAGTTGGTGCTGTTAAGGAAAGCGACGTTATGCTTGCTAATGCGTCAAATGCTATTATCGTAGGCTTTAATGTCCGTCCCGACCCCGTTGCTGCTGAAAGTGCTGCAAGAGATGGTGTTGATATTCGTCTTTACCGTATCATTTACGATGCAATTGAGGAAATCACAACAGCTATGAAGGGTATGCTTGCACCTAAGTTCCGTGATGTTGAACTTGGACGTATTGAAGTTCGTCAGGTATACAAAATCTCCAATGTCGGCATGGTTGCAGGTAGCTACGTTCTCAGCGGTAAGGCTGTAAGAAACTGTCAGGTTCGTGTTGTCCGTGACGGTATCATTATTGCTGATGACAAGATTGCAGGTCTGAAGCGATTCAAGGAGGACGCTAAGGAGGTAGCCGAGGGTTACGAGTGCGGTATCAGCCTTGAAAAGTTCAGCGATGTTAAGGAAGGCGATATCTTCGAGGCTTATATGGTAGAGGAGTACCGTGAGGATTAATCTATGGCAAATTATAAGAACAGCCGTATGGCAGAGGATATAAAAAGAGAGCTTACAGCTATTTTAAGGGATATTAAAGACCCGAGAGTTGATAAGCTGTTGACAATTGTAAGAGCCGATTTATCGGGTGATATGTCAACCTGCAAGGTTTTCGTATCAAGCCTTGGAGGAATTGAAAAGACAAAGGAATCTGTTCAGGGATTGAAAAGTGCGGCAGGATTTATCCGCCGTGAGCTTTTCCACCGTTTACAGATGAGAAAATCCCCCGAACTTACATTTGTTGCCGATACCTCTATCGAAAGAGGTGCGGAGATAAGCAAGAAGCTTAACGATTTAATTTGATTTTAAGAGGTTCCCGAGAGGAGTATGTTATGTATATAGGCTACAGCGAGGCTGAAACCTTTCTCAGAAACTGTGAAGATGCAGTTATCATAACTCACCAGAGTCCCGACGGCGACTGCATCGGAGCAGGCTTCGGGTTGAAGGATATACTTGCAGAGCTTGGCATAAGGAGCTGTGTTGTGTGCAGCGACGAGTTCCCCTCACGCTATGGATTTATGACAAAGGGCATTGAAAACGAGGAGTTTGAGCCTAAGACAATCATAGCTGTTGATATTGCCGATACAAAGCTTATGGGCAGATATGAGGAGATTTACGGCGGAAAGGTGCAGCTGTGCATCGACCACCACGAGTCAAACAAGAATTATGCTGAAATGACGCTGCTTCGTCCGAAAGCAACGGCTGCCTGCGAGGTTATATACAACCTTGCAAAGTATATGGAGGTAAATATAAGCCGCCATTGTGCTATGTGCCTGTATACAGGCATTGCTACGGATTCGGGCTGTTTCAAGTACGATTGTACAACTCCGAGAGCCCATGAAATTGCGGCGGAGATGAAACGCAGCTACGATATAAATTTTGCACGTATCAACCGCTATATGTTTGAGGTGAAATCCCGTGGCAGAATGATGCTTGAAGCTAAATTCTGCGAGCTTATGGAGGAATATATCGGCGGAAAGCTGGTAGTTGCCGCTGTAACTCAGGAAATGATGAATAAGCTTGGCATTGCCTGCGACGAATTAGAGGGACTTGCACCAATAACATTGCAGCTTGAAGATACGGAAGTGGGCGTTCTTATGCGTGAGCGTGAGCCGGGCGAGTTCAAATGCTCTTTCCGTTCCGCTGACGAGGTGAATGTGTCCGAAATCTGCCGTACACTGGGCGGCGGCGGTCATGCCAAAGCGGCAGGCTGTACATTAAGCGGAAGTGTTGAGCAGGTAAAAGCAGTTGTTATTGAAGCTGTGGAAAAGGCACTTTTATGAACGGTATAATATGTGTGAATAAACCCCGGGGCTTTACGTCATTTGATGTAATTGCAAAGCTTCGTGGAATTATGAAAATCCGCAGACTTGGTCATGGGGGAACTCTTGACCCCATGGCTACGGGAGTTCTGCCCGTATTTGTGGGAACTGCCACAAAAGCCTGCGATATTATGCCCGACAATACAAAAAGTTACCGTGCAGGCTTTAAACTGGGACAGGTAACTGATACACAGGATATAACAGGAGAGGTGCTGACTTCTTCCGATATGGCTGTGAACCGTGATACCCTTGAAGCTGTAATTCCCGAATTTGTGGGAGATATTATGCAGCTGCCCCCTATGTATTCGGCTGTGCATGTAAACGGTCAGCGTCTTTACGACCTTGCAAGACAGGGCGTAGAGGTTGAGCGTACTCCACGGCAAATTCACGTAGACCGCCTTGAATTGGTGGAATATGACGAGGAAAGCCGTGAGGGAGTGCTTGAAATATACTGCGGAAAAGGCACGTATATCCGCACAATTATAAATGACATAGGTGAAAAGCTTGGCTGCGGCGGAATTATGACTTCCCTTGTGAGAACATCTTCGGGGGGATTTACCCTTGACGAGTGCTATACAATGGAGGAAATCCAGCAGGCAGCTGACGAAAATCGCCTTGAGGAGCTTATACTGCCTATTGAACGTGTATTCGCATCTCTGCCTAAGTTAAAGCTTAACGAGGTGCAGACGAGAATGTACAAAAACGGCGTAAAGCTTGATATTTCGAGAGTTCATCATATAAAAGCCAATGTGGAAATTTATTCCGTATACGGCTTTGACGGCGGCTTTATAGGCACAGCCTTTGCCGACCATGAAAATGGAATTCTCCGTGTTGCGAAAAATCTTAGTTAAGGATTATTAAAAATGTCAGAAAAAACTTCGGTGGCTTTAGGGTTATTCGACGGTGTCCACAGAGGGCATCGCAAAGTTCTGGAGCTTGCCTTGAAATATGCTGAAAAGGGCTGTAAGCCTGCGGTGTTCACTTTTTCGCCGCAGATTGTACTGAAAAAGTCCACAGGGGCTGACGGCTATATTTATACTGCCCGTGAAAAGCTGCGAATTCTTGAAAATATGGGGTTTGACAGCGTTTATTCTCCGAATTTCAGCGATGTATGCGGATTTTCGGGAGATGAATTTGCAAGGGATATTCTTGCAGGCAGAATGAATGTGGCTGTAGTCTGCTGCGGAAACGATTTCCGCTTTGGCAGAAATGCGTCCTGCGGAACTGCGGAATTGCGTCAGCTGGGCGAAAAATACGGCTTTCAGGTTCATATTGCAGAGGACGAGCTGCTTGACGGGGAAATTGTTTCTTCGGGAAGAATACGTAAACTCCTTGCAAAGGGCGATATAGTTCAGGCTAACAGACTTCTTGGGGATACCTATGCTGTATCGGCAGAGGTTGAATCAGGGGCGGCACTTGGGCGGACTATCGGCTTTCCTACCGCAAATCAGCATTTCAAGGAAAATCAGCTTGTGCCGAAATTCGGAGTATACAAGGCTGAAACGGAAATTGACGGCAAGATTTACCCTGCTATGACAAATATCGGTGTAAAGCCAACGGTGGAATACGGCGGCTTACCCCTTGCGGAAACCCACATATGCGGATTTTCGGAGGATATTTACGGCAGATTTTTACAGGTGAAATTGCTTGAATTTATCCGTCCCGAAAAGAAATTCGGCTCTGTTGAGGAGCTGAAATCACAGATTGCCGAGGATTTGCAAAAGACTATTATTTAATATTCGCTTCATTAACACGGCATTATCACAAAAATAAAGTATTATATCAATGACTGGGATTGTTTATTAAAGGGAACCTCTAAAAACCTCCCTCACGGCAGACTTCCTATGACAAATATCATTTACTGCGTTGCCAAACCTTGCAATACATCAAGTATTACTGCGGTTCGTCGCCTTGTAACTGATATTTGTCATATACGGAATTCTGCTCGTGTTCCGGTTTTTAGAGAACCCCTAAATTTAATACAGGAGGACTTCGCTATGATAGAGGTCAAAAATCTATGTAAGCATTACGGCGATAAAAAAGCCGTCAATGACATAAGCTTTTCTGTGGGAAAGGGTGAGATACTCGGATTTCTCGGACCTAACGGTGCAGGAAAGTCTACAACAATGAATATTCTGACGGGTTATATCTCGTCAACTTCGGGACAGGTGCTTATCAATGGTGTGGATATTCTCGAAAACCCCATTGAGGCAAAGTCAAATATCGGATATTTGCCCGAAATCCCGCCACTTTACGTTGATATGACAGTTGACTCATATCTCAACTTTATGTACGACCTTAAAAAGTGTAAGCTTACAAGAAAGGCACACCTTAAAGAAATCTGCGACATTTGTAAAATTTCTCACGTAAGAGAAAGACTTATCCGCAATCTTTCAAAGGGTTACAAGCAGAGAGTTGGTCTTGCTCAGGCACTTATCAACAATCCCCCCGTGCTTATCCTTGACGAGCCTACCGTTGGTCTTGATCCAAGCCAGATTATTGAAATCCGTACACTTATCAAAAAGCTTGGAAAGAACCATACAGTTATTCTTTCATCTCACATTCTTCCCGAAATTCAGGCAGTTTGTGACAGAATCATTATCGTAAACAAGGGCGTAATTGCCGCTGACGGTACAGCTACCGAAATCGCAAACAAGCTCACAAACGAGCATAAGATGACAGTCCGTATCGAGGGTACAAAGCGTACAGCAGAGGACAAGGACGAAATCGTTTCAGCATTGAAGGCTATTGACGGTATTAAATATGTCCGTGCAGATATGGAGCGTGAAAAGGGCATTTACGATTACGATATTGAGTCCGATGACGCTATTGATGTTCGCCGTGCTATCAATTCCCTTTGCCGCAATAAGGGCTGGAATATCCTTATGTTGCAGCTTTCTGATATGACTCTTGAGGATATCTTTATGAAGATTACCACAGGAACTATGGAAACAATCAAGACAACAGATTCAGCAGAAAAGAAGAATGTTCTTGATGATTATAACATCGGCGTTACAGGCGGTATGGATATTGATAAAGCCGAAGATATTGAAGAAACAGAAGGAGGGGACGAGTAATGGGTGCAATATTCAGACGTGAAATGGGAGCATTCTTTACATCGGGAATTGCTTATGTATTCCTTGCAGGCTTTGCTCTTTTCTCAGGACTTTTCTTTTCATTGAGCGTTGTTGGCTCAGGTATGGCAGATATGTCACCTATGTTCGGCTCAATGTTCCTTATCGTAGTATTTCTCATTCCTATTCTCACAATGCGTCTGCTTAGTGAGGAAAAGAAAAACCGTACTGACCAGGGACTTCTCACAGCTCCGGTCAGCCTTACATCAATTGTTCTCGGCAAATATTTTGCGGCTCTTGCCCTCTTTATCATTGCAGAGAGCGTTGTATTCATCTACTCAATCATTATCGCACTTTGCGGTCAGGTTGTATGGTCTACCCTTCTGGGCAACTATTTTGCAATGCTTTTCCTCGGTGCGGCATTTATCGCTATCGGACTTTTCATTTCTTCACTTACAGAAAATCAGATGGCATCAGCAGTAATCGGTATTTTCGTACTCTTTATGCTGTACCTTATGGACTCACTTGCAGCAAATATTCCTGTTGAGTTCATTCAGAAAGCTCTCGTTGCAGCATCATTCTATTCAAGATATGTAGAGCTTACAAGAGGGGTATTCGACCTTTCAACAGTCGTTTATTTCATCAGTATAGCAGTTCTTTTCAACTTCTTTACAGTAAGAGTGCTTGATAAAAGACGCTGGGCATAATTAGGAAAGGAGTGTATACAGATGAGTAAGAAAGAAAAAGAAATCAAAGAAACAGCTGTTGAAGCGGCAGAAACTGCTGCTGAGGCTGCTGAAACAGTTGAAGCAGAGAAAAAGGCTAAGCCAAAGAAGAACCTTAAAAAGTTCAAGTTCGGCTCAATGTCCGCTGTTACAATTGTTCTTGTAATTGCTGTTGTAATTGCGGCAAATATCGTTTGCGGACTTCTCACACAGCGTTATCCTATGAAGCTTGACCTGACTCCCGACAGCCGTCACGAGATTTCGGAGCAGTCAATTGAAGTTCTTGAAAATATCGACAAGGACGTTGAAGTTATTGTCACATCAACAGAGGACTATTTCTCAATGATTGGAACAGGCTATGAAAATATGTTCTATCAGTACTACGGTGTAGTTGTTGAATGTCCTTATGATATTATCCCTGAAATCCTTGATAAGTATTCCGTATATGCAGAGGCAGGAAAGGGAAGCATTGACGTAAATTATGTTGACATTACAAAAAATCCCGATGTAGTTACTGAACTCAATCAGATTTACAACGGCGAAATTACTGAGGGCGGTATCGTTGTAAGATGCGGCGACAGAGTGAAGTTCATCACTCCCGAAGAAGTATCAGGTATGATTGCTCCCTCACAAAACAGCACACAGACAAATATTGTTATGACATTTACAGGTGAAAGCACACTCACATCAGCTATTAAGGCTGTAACAGACGCAAATCCTGTAAAGGCTGCACTTGTTTCAAGTATGAACGGCGGCGGTGTATTCGACCAGATTCATTCAGTTGTGGGCGGTTCACTTATGAACTATATGTCAAAGAACGGCTATGATTGCGTTGAAATTGACATCGGAACAGATGCTCTCAATCCCGAGGATTACGACGTTATCGTAGTTGCAGCACCTTCCGTTGACTTCACACCCGACATTATCACAAAGCTCAGCGATTTCCTCTACAATGACGGAAAGTATGAAAAGGATTTAATCTATATCCAGAATGCAAATGCAACACAGCTTCCAAATATCAGCGAATTCCTTGCTGAATGGAAAATTCAGATTGAACCTACATTTGTATTTGATGAGGGTACAAATATGGTTCAGGCAGGTATTACATCATTGGGACAGATGGTAAGTGCTCCAAATGTAAAAATTGCTGACGCTGAAATTGCAGGTACACCTGCAAATGCTTCACTTCCCATTATCGCTCCATATATCCGTCCTATTACAGTTCTCAGCAAGAACAATGAAACAATTGTAAAGGAAATCATCAAGACTTCCGATACAGCTGCGGCTTTTGAGGGCGAGGAACAGGTAGGCGAAAAGGGTGCTTTCAATGTTGTTGTTAAGGCAAGAAAGGAAACATCTGACGGATTAAAGAAATCGGGAAGCAATGTTCTCGTTATCGGCAGCCCGTTTATGTTTGACAATTCAGTTATTTCAAGCACAAACACATACAACAACGCAAGTATTCTTCTTAGCGTAATCAACGAAACAACAGGCAAGGAAGCAAGCGCTGTTATCCCCGAAAAGGTATTCGACCAGTATACTCTCTCACTTACACAGGGTTCTGCAAGACTTATTCTTGTAGTGGTTGTTGTAATTATTCCTTTGCTTATCGGTATAGCAGGTCTTTGCGTTCTGTTATGGAGAAAGAATAAATGAAAAAATCGGTTAAAAGCATTATCGGACTTAGTGCGTTACTGCTTGCGCTTGGCGGAGGAGCAGCGGCTCTCATGCTGACAGAGCCAAAGGAGGACGGAGACAGTTCCTCCTCCACGGTTTCTGAGCCCGAAAAGCAGGTTAAGGTTCTTATTCACGATGATAAGGTAACAGGTACAGATCCCGAAACAGGAGCAGATCTGAAAGGTACAATCAAAACTGTAAAGGTTAAAAATGCCACAGATGAATTTTATGTTGTCCAGAACGGCAGAACTGCTACAGGCTCAGGTATTGTATATACCTTTGACGGCTATCAGAATATCAGTATGGATACTGCAATGATCGGAACTCTTGCAAATAATGCCAACGGTCTTACATCGGAGGACGTTATTGAGGAGAACTGCACAGATATTGCGAAATTCGGACTTGATAAACCAGAAGCTGTAGTTGACATTGAATATGAAACAGGAACTAAGTTCCGTATGTTGGTGGGAGATAAAACTCCTACAGGTGATACAAAGTATGTTATGATTGACGGCATTGATACGGTATATACTGTAAGACTTTCTGCTGTTGCAAATTACAGCAATACCTTTGATGATTTCGTTGACAAGACAATGCTTAAAGCCCCCGACGTATATCCTACAGTTGAAAAGCTTACCATATCACGTAAGGACCACGAAAAGGATATGGTTTTAGAGTATGACGTTCCAAAGGATGACAATGCAAACAGAGGCGGTACATCTTCATCTCATATTATGACAAGCCCCACTTTTGCATATCTTACAGTTGAAAGGTCAACAGATATTGTAACGGGAATGTTTGGATTGTATTCAGATAGCATTTACGCTGTAAAATGCACAGAATCCGACATTGCAGAGGCAGGACTCAAAGAGCCTTACTGCACAGTTACAATGGAATGTGACGACGGAAACGACTATAAGCTTCTTTTAAGCGAATTTTTCGACGACAGCGAGGGCAAAAGCTGTTATGCTATGTTTGAGGGCGGAGATATAATTTACGTTCTTGATGAAGAAAAGGCGAAATGGATAACAGTTGAACCTGTTGATATTGCGTCAAGAATTTTCATTGCTTCATATGTATGGAATGTTACCGACCTTTCGCTTGAATGCGGCGGTAAATCCTATGATTTTGAAATTGAGCAGGCTTCTGAGCCGACTGAGGACGAAAAGCTTACATCAAAGCATTTCGATGTTACTCTCAACGGCGAGGAATTCGATTCCGAGCGTTACAGAGAGTTCTACAGCTTCCTTATAAAAGCAAATGCTGAAAGTTTCGCTCTTGATGAGAAAATTCCAAGCGGCGAGCCTATGGCTGTACTTGAATTTACCGACGGATACCTTGAAAAGACAACGAAGTTCGAGTTTTATGAAAAATCCGCATTTCAGGCGCTTGTAGTAGCTGACGGCGAAAGCAAATTCAACATTTCAAAGTCATATGTTGAAACAATGATAGAAAACGCAGAAAATCTTAAATCAGATACAGAATTCAAATTAACATGGAAATAAGGGTTGAAAATTGCTATCCAATTAAATTGGCGGAGTAATAACTCAATCCTTGATACAGGCTGCGGTGTAGCACTGACCGTATCCGAGAAACGGAGGTAAGAGATGAGCGGAAAATTTTCCACATATAAGGGTTATCCCCTTGTCAGATGCGGCAAAGAAATCTATTACGGCTATATGTCCGATCCTTATGTTATATGGATACAGATACTTGCACAAAAAGAAGTTGACGGAACTCAGATGGTGTCAAAGGTGCGTGTAATGCTGATTGACACTAACGAGGCTAATCCTCTTAAAGCGGTAGTAAAGAATACTGAGCGTGAGTGCGGTCTTTACGAGGCTGTTGATATAGCAGATGTATGGCTTAGCAAGGCTTTACAAACTAAATGATGAATTAATTAAAAGTCCTTGATTTGTTCAAGGACTTTTAATTATTTAAGGGAAAAACATTCAAAAACAATGGCTGTCACAACAAAGAAAAGTGGCTGTTTTTGTGCATATTTACGAAATTTAAGTATTTAAGTGTTTTTTAAGAAAAAACCCTTGAAAATTTATGTGAAATGATATATAATTATAGTGTAAAATAACGCCATAGGGGCGGTATGGCTCTGCCAATGATTATGATTGGGGAGCAAAAAGGGATAGTTAATAGGAGGTATGTCAGATGAACAGATTAATTAAAAAGTGGGCTGCGTTGATTTCAGCAGTTTCGGTTACAGCTGCGGCAATGCCTGCAACAGTACAGGTTACAGCGGCTGATACGGTTTTCCCCTTTTATATTGAGGGCGAAGACTTGGAGGGTGCAGATTTGTGGACTTCCATTTATGAAAACAAAATCCCCGATTACAGCGGTGAGGGGTTTGCTTATCTCACAAACGGTGCTTTGACATTTAATGTTACAGTTCCCGAGGACGGAATGTATCAGCTTAATGTAAGAGGTGCACAGATACTCAGCGAGGAGGGTCGTATGCAGACCGTCACCATTAACGGCGTTGAGTATTCAAAAACAGTTCCCTATTATGACAAGTGGACGGATATTGATTTCGGTGTAGTTCGTATGAAAGCGGGAGAAAATGAGATTTCCTTTATCAACAAATACGGCTATATGGCAATTGACAGCGTAACTCTTTCAAAGGCTGTTTTCCCCGATGTGACACAAGCTGATTCCGCTACCTGTGATCCCGATGCAACTCCCGAAACAAAGGCGCTTATGAAGTATCTCCACAGCGTTTACGGTAAGCACGTGCTTTCGGGACAGCAGGAAATCTACGGCGGCGG
>CALFMA010000665.1 GCA_937880065.1 uncultured Ruminococcus sp. | reverse complement strand
GCGTGGGAGGCAGAGAAAAGAAATTCTTACGTTATAAAAACAGCAGATTCCGAAGAAGAGTATCAGCAGCTCAGAAGGATACTGACAGAGAAATACCGTCTGTGTTACGACGCTTATTGTGAGGAGGATTACTGGAAAGAAACAGGCGAGGAAAAATTTATCATCATGCTTTATGGCAGAGAGATAGAAGTTCACTTTTCTCCCAATATTATGTGGGATGTCAACGGATACATAGACGCTGCTCTTTTCTGTTGTGAGACAGGCAGAAGCTGCTCGACCGTTGTGCAGCAGGAAGAAGAGGAGCCGAAAGAGATCATCAGACTTCTTCAGGATATGGCTTCTGAACCGGAGATCTTAGAGTTCAGCACTGCCGATTCCGAATGGGAGCACGAGTTGATCAGAGATTATCTGGTCAGCAGCCGTACAAATGACGGTCTGCTGATCCAGCGTTATCCGTTTTGCTGGTTTCACAGTTTGAACGGCGTAGTTATCAAAGAACGAATTCTTGTACTTCACAACAGACAGATCAGATTAAAATTCGAGCCTCAGGAAGACACTTTACAGATCATTGTTGATTGCATGGAAACGGGAAAACAATTTACGATGGAACTTCCTAAACGCTGTCGGGAAGTCGAAGAGATTGGCGAAGAACTTGTCTGGAGGATACAAGAACTGGCATGGGAAGCTGCAGAAGTAACCATAGATAAGGAGGACTAACTATGGCTTGGGATAATCCGAGTGGAATTCTTTCTCCTAACGAGAGAGACAGGCTCAAAAGAGAAGCCGAGATATTCGCAGAGGCTCAGAGAAAAATGCTGAGGGAAGAGGAACAGCGTGCCGCAAAGCAGCGTGAAGGGGAAGAACGCCGCCGCACTGATGCGTGGGACAGGGAGGAAAGAGCTCGCAGAGCAGAGGAAGAAAGAAGGTATAAAAATCAATTAGCTTCCGAAAGAAGAGCACAGTCAAAAGCAAGATTAGAAAGCTATAAAGCCTGGCTGCGTACACCAGAAGGAGATGCTGTTTTAGATCAGGAAAGATACAAACGTCGTGCAGAAAAGGTCTGGAATGCTGAGTATGGTTCGGTAACATATCTTAGGAACAGATATGGTCATGCTTACTATGTTATTGCTGAGATAATACAGAATATCCTTGGCTGTACACCTGATGAGGCGGAAGAAAAAATAGCTGAGAATTATATAGAACCCAGATGGAAACAGTTCGAGCAGCCTGAGATCGAGAGGATCCTAAAAAAGAAACTTCTAAAGAAGTGATCCGGAAGAGATCATCAGGGAGATACAGCGTATGGCGTGGGAAACAGCATAACTGACATAGGACATTTTTGTCCCGTTAAGTTTGCTATAATATAATCACAAGGGAAAAATAAGAAATCAATTTCTAAGGAGGAAAACATATGCGAGTAACATCAGCACAGGCAGCAAAGCTGTTGCGTCAGCTCAACAACGAACTGAGAGCATTACAGCTCAAAGAGGCAAACTCCTGCAGCTTCGTAGCCGCAATTCAGGAGGATGTCGAATCTGTACGTCCTGAGTACAATTTCAAGGAAATGCGTGATGCTCAGGCAGAGGTTGAGTGTAAGATCCGTACAGTAAAACACGCAATAAACGTGTTCAACACAACAACAATTATCCCGGATTTTAATATTACGATCGACGAGATGCTTGTATATCTTCCTCAGCTTAATGCGGAATGTGCTACCCTCTCAAAAATGAGAGACGCAATGCCGAAAGTGCGTGTCAGCTCCGGTTATTCCGGCGGCGGCAATATTATCGACTATAAGTATGCTAATTACGACATCGAAGAAGTCAGCAGCTATTATATCAAGATCTCAAAGACGCTCGCAAAAGCTCAGACAGCACTTGATCTGGTCAACAGCACTGTCGAATTTGAGATAGATATCTGATGTTCTTTCCGTTTACAGCTCTCACGCCTTCTTTTGAATATGACATTGTTCATGTTCAAGGTTATCGTTGTCCGTTATTATCTTTCTTTATTGGTTTAGGTCAGGGTTCAATGTTTCTGACTTCCAATGAAAAAAATAATTCGGCTGTGAGAACTGTAATAAAAACTTTACGGCGGTGGAAGTTCGGTTTCAGACTGCTACTCTGATACAATAATTAATGGAGGATATGATTATGAAGTATGATCGTGATTTCCTTGAAAACGTACATAATGATATAAAAGCTGATATGGCTGCAACGGGTTTAGAACCACATCGGAGACCTCAAAATCTCATATCTCATTTTACTTATGACTGCGATTTTTACACGCTTCGCTACTGGCGCTCAAATGATACTGCGTGGCTGACAGATCATTGGTATAACCAGTCCTGCCTGGAACTGCTTGTTTACAATAACAGGCTGTATATCGGCATCTGGTTTGGCTTGAATAATAAGGATGCACTGAAGCTGAACAAGCATAAGCGTGAGATCATAGACAAATGTAAAGACTATCTCGACTATACATGGACAGATGAAAAGGGAACGCTCGCACCTACTGACGAAAAGCTGATACAATGGCTCTGCGAACCTGGTCATGAGACTGTATTCCGCAAAGAACTGACAAGTTATAACAGGGATGATGTTGTATCGGAAATGAAGCATCTGAAAGAATATCTTGATATTCTACTGTAATTAATTTGACCGAGCGAAAGTTCGGTTTCAAGCTAGAAATTTACAAAATGGAGGTATATTATGGATAAGGTATTACGAAATGAATTACTTGAAATGTTTCCGTGGGTTGATCACAAAAAAGACTTTCTCAGTTTTGATGACATTTATCAGACAGTAAAAGCTTCTCCCGGTCCTTATGGAGATATGACTCCCAGAAATCTTGCAGGGAGTGGACGTCCGGAGGTTGCTGGCAAAAAAGAGGAAATGTTCCAAAGAATTACAAATAGTCTAATGAAGTGTCTGAACGAGTATTGCACGGATCAGAAAACATTTGATGCCTGGCACAAAGAAACCTGTCTCTGGTTGACAGATGCGCTTGAATGTTTGTGTAATAAAGGAATCACCGTCAAACCAGGAAAGGCACAGAAATTGATTAATATGTCTTTAAAGCATATATTCTGTTTTGATAGTGCAGAAGAAGCCGCACTTAACGGCACATTTCAATTTTGTCATGTTCCGGTAGATAAGTATCTGCTTTCATGGTATTATAGAGAGGTTAAAGGACTTGGAACATTGTCTGATGACAAACTTAAATGGGGCCATTTTGAATACGAAGAGTATTATCGGATACAGTTAGAAATACGGAACTATCTTGCTGACAAGAAACGTAATTTAGATTACATAGATGGCAAAGGAAATCCACTTACTCCTTTTGAGAGTGAATTCTATATCTGGAATGAAGAGAAACTGATACGAGCTGCGGATGCTTTTATTCATGAATTGAATTGGGATAATTCTACAAAATGGATGAAATGCAGTACATTAAGAACTCAATTTCAAACAATTCTTGCGAAAATCGAAAAGAAGCAATAATACCGATTTTGCAATTTTGAACTCATCAGTGTAAGGAATCGTTGCTATGTTGGTCACAGCGTATAGATTATTAAGGAGGGCGAATTATGCAGTCGAATAAGACAGGTAGCAGATACACATTCGACAACTTTGAAGTTTCTAATGCAAACCGCACGGCCTTTGAGAAAGCAAAGCAGTTTGCCGAGAACGCCGATTCAAAGCCGCTGGCTATATTCGGCGGCACAGCAACTGGAAAGACATATCTGCTCTATGCTGCAAAGAATGCGATTGAACAGAATTCGCCTGAGCTTCATGTGATTTTCACAACAACGGCTGATATGCGTTCTGCACTGGCTGATATCCTTAATAGCGGCGGTACATCGGAACAGTTCCGTGAGAAGTATTTGCAGGCGGATGTCCTATTAGTTGACGATATTCAGGAACTTGCCGGTAAGGAAGCTATCCAGAATGAGCTGATACTGATATTCAATTCGTTCTATGAGTCGGGAAAGCGTTTCATGATGACTTCTTCTCAGAAGGAAGCAGGATACGGAATTCAGAACAGACTGGTTATTCGTGAGTTCTGGGGAGATTTTGCTGTGATCACACGGGCGTATATTCATACGAAATTTGAGTTAGATCCGGAACAGGAAGAGAAAC
>CALFMA010000664.1 GCA_937880065.1 uncultured Ruminococcus sp. | reverse complement strand
TAACAGGATTCTGACTTTCCAGTGCCCACAAAGGCAGATTATGCGCACGCATTTGCTGTTCCATATCGGCCCATGGTGCAAATACACGCTCACACCAGGCATCTTCTCTTGTATTTACAAGGCTGTAAAGAATTTTCATTCCAAGATGCGACATTCCTATTTCGTATGTATCAGGAAAGCAGAATGCAAAGCTTACGTCAACGGAATTTTTATCCTTGACAATGCTGCCCACCTCGCCGCCGATATAGCGTGAGGGTTTCTGCACATCCATAAGATATTTTTCTATTTTCTCTTTCAAGTTCATTTCAAATTCTCCTTGTTGAAGCTGACAGGGAAAAATTCCGATAGCTTATGCTCACCGTCAGCAAGAATTATTGTAAAATCTCCGCCGCAGAATTCGCTCATTACCTGTAAACAAGCACCGCAGGGAGTGCAGTTTCTGCTGAAATCGCCGTCAGCACTTCCTGCAACGGCAATTGCGGAAAAATTTTTCTTTCCCTCGGATACAGCCTTGAAAATGGCTGTACGCTCGGCACATACCGTCAATGAATAGGACGCATTTTCCACGTTGCAGCCTGTGTAGATTTCCCCGTCAGCGGTAAGAAGTGCCGCACCAACGTGAAATCCCGAATAAGGACAATAGGCATTTTCAGCCGCTTTTACAGCAATTTCAAACAATCCGTCAGTCATTTATTTATTTTCCTCCGTTTTGCTTAACCTTGTGCTTTTTTCCGTCCGGTGTCATTATATATGTATTTTTAAGACTTGCATTAAGACTTCCCACAACAGCCTGACGGTATTCGTTGCGGAGAGCTGTCTGTTCAGCCTTTTCCTCCTCGGTAAGTCCACATTCTCTTGACTTCCGTGAAAGTTCATTTATACGGTCAATTTTTATCTGTTCCATTTTATTTCCTCCGAAATTCATTATGACTTAATTATAACATATCTTCCCCAATTTGTAAAGGGCAAATACATTCAAATTCTTAATTAAGAACATCTGTAAATCATTTCTATGCATAAGAAAAGCGTACCTTTTGACGGGTACGCTTTTTGCTTACTTTATAACCTCAAATGCCTTTTTAAGGTCATCAAGAATATCATTTACGTTTTCAAGTCCAACGGAGAAACGAATCATTCCGCCGTTAATTCCGCAGGCTACAAGCTGTTCGTCTGTAAGCTGACGGTGAGTTGCACTTGCAGGGTGAAGAACACAGGTGCGGATATCAGCAACGTGAACCTCGTTTGATGCAAGGCTGAGGGAGTCCATAAACTTAACAGCTGTATCACGTCCGCCCTTGATTACAAAGGAGATTACACCGCTTGAACCAAGTGGGAGATACTTCTGTGCAAGGTCATAGTAAGGGCTGCTCTTTAATCCGGGATAATTTACGGATTCAACCATTTCATTTGCTTCAAGATATTCAGCCACAATCTTTGCATTTTCACAGTACTGCTTCATTCTGATAGCAAGAGTTTCAAGTCCTAAATTGAGATAGAATGCAGACTGTGCAGATGGATAGCAGCCTAAATCTCTCATAAGCTGCATTCTTGCCTTGATTATGTATGCGGCTTTTCCGTAAGTTTCTGTGTAGATAATTCCGTGGTAGCTCTCGTCAGGCTCTGTAAATTCGGGGAATTTTCCGTTTGCCCAGTTGAAGTTGCCTGAGTCAACGATAACACCGCCAACCTGTACAGCGTGACCGTCCATATA
>CALFMA010000663.1 GCA_937880065.1 uncultured Ruminococcus sp. | reverse complement strand
AGCTTCTGCTTTTTCTTTAAGGCAACACCGCATATATCCGAAAATCAGAATAGCGAAATAAAAAGTCCCTCTGCAAAACTGCAGAGGAACGGAACTATGTTCAATTTTCAGCCGCAAGGCGCACTAAATCAGACCGACAGAGATTTTCTATCAGCCAGATAAAGATTCGCCAATGCGAACATGATATAATTTTTGGCAGTCTGTTTTTTCAGACCTCGATATCGTGTTTTCCGATACCCGAATAGCCGCTTAACAACCGCGAAAACGTGTTCGACTTTACAACGGACAGATGATTTTTTCTTTTCGATTTTTTTAGCGGCATATTGACCGCTTTTAGATAGTTTCTTGATTGATGACGGACGACGATTAATTATGTACTTGATGTTCTTCCCAGACTTGTTTTTCTTGACAGCATCGGGGCGTTTCTTTGCTCCGATATAGCCACTGTCACCAAACGCACGCTCTTCTTCACCATGCAGTAATTCGTTCATTACTGTGACATCATGTTCATTTGCAGCAGTTGTTTTAACAGTGTGGATAAGTCCGTTTTCTTCATCTACACCGATATGTGCTTTGTATCCGAAGTACCATGTGTTGCCTTTTTTAGCTGAATGTGCTTCGGGATCACGTTCTTTTTTCCGATTCTTTGTAGATGAGGGTGCTTCTATAAATGTCGAATCTACAATAGTTCCTTTTTTCAGAATTAATCCTCTTTTTTCAAGCTGATTTACAACTTCTTTGAAAATCTTTTCCTGAAGATTATGTTTTGTCAAAAGCGCTCTGAATCGCCCTATTGTATCCCCGTCAGGAACTTCATCAGGTGAATTAATGCAGCAGAAAGCCGTGAACGCACGACTGTCGATCACTTCATTCATAGCTTTCATATCTGCTAAATCATACAAATTCTGTAAAATAAATATTTTAAGCATTAATTCAAGTGGGTATGGTTTATTGCCGCGCTCTCCTTTATAATAGTACGGCTGTACGAGTTCTACGAATGCTACCCATGGAATTATGCTATCCATCTTTTCAAGAAATTCTTTTTTATTGGTTCTGGCTGCACCAAATTCATCATTTATTTCTGCCAGTGTCATCTGTCTGTCTATAACTATATTATATCACATTTTTCATTCTTTGGCAACTGTGCGGTGTTGCCTTAAATTTTGCAAGCATATTCTCTTCTTCTTCGTATGTCATTTTTGTAGGACGTCCACTTCGTGGGTGGTTTTCCAGACTTTTTATTCCACCTTTTCGATAAAGACTGACATATCTGCTTATCATTCTCTTATCTATGCTTAGTTTTTCGGATATTTCTTTGTTTTTTAATCCTTCGCTTCTAAGCTGTACTGCATACATTCTTCGGTCTGTATACTTGTCTTTTACATTTTTTCTATATGCTTTTATTTCTGCTGCTTCTTCCGGACTTATTTCATATACATTTCCCATTTTCATCACCCCTATTATTATATCACTTCTCCATTTGTTTGTCTACTACTTTTTTAGGGATTAGTATTACTTGTAAAATGAATCTTTATGAATTCATAAAGATGAAAAAATTTTTGTTAATCCTCTATGTCAGCAATATTTAAGAAATGTATATTAATATGATTTTCATCAATGATACGTTCGGAACAAACTGAGATGAAAAAATCATCTTTTTTTATAGTAAAGCATTTTTGAGAAAAATCATTATCTAATACATTGAATGAATTTAGCGGTATTGAGAGTCCTTCGCCATTAATTTTTGTGAATGCTTCTTTCTTTGTCCATATTTTATAGAATTCCTCGCATTTATTTTTTGATGAATTAATGTATTTATATTCCTCTTTGCAAAAGAAATCAGAGGCAATTTCCTCATAATATTCAGAGATTTTTTCTGTATCTATGCCTGTTGGTTCATCTGATATTGCAATTGCTACGCAGTTTTCTGAATGTGATATTGAAATAAGTATTTCGTTATTCTTCAGAAATGGTTTTCCGGATGGTTCATAGCAAATTTCAATTTGGCTAATATTCATTTTGTGATATTTAACTAACATTCTGCGAAGTAATAGTTCTGCGAACAATGAATTAAGCTTATCTTTGTTGAATATGAATCGTTGTATTCGGCATACACGTTCTGATGAAATATATTTATTATATTTTTCATAATCTTTATAAAGAATTTCAGGATTATATATAAGAATATAAATGTCAATTTTCATATATCAGACCTCATATAGTGAATAATGTGCATATCCATATTTGCGGGTATGCACATTATTATTTTTTTGTTTATAAAGTTCTGCTTATATCTGAGCTGATTTTTCAGATTTCAATGTGTTATGATATTGGTGATTGGTAGAAGTAATATTGTACATAACCTTACTAAGTTTTACCAAATACCCGTATTTGTACAAGTTGAAACGCTGCATATTATGTCAGGAAAAACAACACAAAAGATGTAAACTTTATTTTATTATAGCATAAATAATATATATAATCAAGCTTTTTTGAAAATTAATTGTTTTATTTCAGCACCTTCAACAATGCAAAAAAAGTTGTAATCAGCGATAAAAATAATGGACAATTGGTTGTGTGTTCAAAATCATACAACGGCGATTTATCAGAGAGTTCTATTAACGAAAGTTTGGCTGATAGGCGACTTAGTGTAAAATAAAAGTAGGCGTAACTATTCAGTCCTTCAAAGAATTCAACAATATTGAAAGCAAAAGGGTGGAAGAAAAAATGTGAATTTGTCAATTTACAATAGTCCTCAAATGTGCTATACTAAAGAAAAAACAGGTGGTGAAAAGTATGGCAGCAAACAACGAATTGATTGAAATAATTAAGATACAGCAGAAAACAATTGAAAATCTTACAGCAAAATTAGAAGAAACCAATGCAAGAATTGCCGAACTTGAAGAGCAATTGCATAAAAATAGCCATAACAGCAGCAAGCTACCATCTACAGATGGTTATAAAAAGCCATCTCCAAAAAGCCAGCGTAAAAAGAGCGATAAAAAGTAGACGGTCAGAATGGACACAAAGGTCATAATATGACACTTGGCAAGCCTGATAGGATAGAGCATATTTATCCGCACTTTCTCTGATATTTATTATTCATCGAAGAAACAGGACGATAAGATGATGGGTAAAATGACATCTGCGTTAAAGCCTGTTGCGGATAGATACAACGATTTGAGTAACGACGATAGGTATCAGTTCCGCCGCTTGCTTCGTTCCTATATCAAGTGGTACGGATATATTTCTCAGATATGCAGAATGTTCGATAAAGATATGCAAAAGGAATATACCTTCTGTGCATATCTGTTAAGACTTCTCCTTAATGAGTCTGCATCTATGATAGATATAGAAAGTGCCTTAAAACTTGAATTCTACAAGCTGGAACAGACCTTTAAGGGTGATATTGTACTTGATAATGCAACAGGTGTTTATGAACCTTCAAAAGCGAAAGGAAAAGCTGTTCCTGAACAGAGAGAACCTTTGGAGGAAGTTATCGAGAAAATCAATCAACTGTTTACAGGAAGTTTCAGTGAAGCTGACAAAGTGCTTTTTTATACGCTTCACGATAAACTAAAAAATGATAAGAAGCTCGGAAAAATCGCAAAGTCCTCTGACCCACATGTCTTTGTAGAAAGCATTTTCCCAAAATCCTTTGATACAGTAGCACAAGATAGCTATGTAGAGCAAACAGAAGCATTTACTTCACTTTTTGAAAACAAGAGCAAATATAATGCTGTAATGGCTGCTCTTGCAGAAATGCTTTACAGAGAATTTAATAAAGACTAATGAAAAGAGCAGTACCGAAATTAAGCGATACTGCTCTTATTTTATATTCTCATATCAAAACTTTCACCGTTATGTTTTAACTCGTTTTATTATTTGCAATTAGCAACTGAAAATTCTTTATATTCATTGCGCAATAAAATTTGCATTCCCTTACGCATAAACCATAGTAAGGGTGGGTATCTGCCTGATAAATCAGAAGTTGATGGAGAAATGCATTATGGATATTAGCACAAAAAACGAATGGTTAAATAGAATAGCATACAATGATAATGAAATCGGGAAAATATATAGAGATAACGGTGAATACGTCATTGAAATAAATATGTGGAATGGAGATATACGCATATTGAAAACCGTAAATTGTAGGAGAATTGTTCATAATATTGAATTGGTAGATGAAATTGGGAATAATAATCTTTAATGACAAAGTATATAAATTTTTGACTGTTGTTGATGATGATGGTTTAGAACCAGTTTTAGAGATAGAGGCAGATGAAATTATATTGATTAAATAAACTTCCAATTTATCAAACAATTTAATATTCAATTCAGCACCTGCGAAATGCAGGTGCTATTTTTGTATTATGAAAACCCCCAGTTCAACTGGGGGTTCAAAAAAGCCTATGGCTATG
>CALFMA010000662.1 GCA_937880065.1 uncultured Ruminococcus sp. | reverse complement strand
TGTAAGCATTATTCCGCTTGCTGTATCAAAGCAATATGTATCACCGTTGTAATCCTGCTTACCCGTAAGCATTTTGAAATCGCTGCCAAAAAGATACTTTTTGCCGTCTATTTCAAGCAATCCTGACTGTGCGGAATAATCATCACCGAAATAATATTTATCCTCGCCTATTTTAAGTCTGCCATTAAGAAGAAGTCCTTCCTCGTTGGCATAATAGAGCTTGCCGTCCACAGTATTAAGTCCTGATATACGTGTGCCGTATTCGTCAAAGAGATATTTTTTACCGTTTATCTCTGTAACACCTACAGCATATGTACCGTCGGGATAAAAATACTTGATTTTTTCATTTATTTCAAGAAGTCCTGTTTGCAGAACTCCGTTATCTTCTGAAAAGGAATATTCAACTCCGTCTATATCAACAACACCTTTTGTTTTTCCGTTGTTTATGTCAATGAAATAACAGTTATTTTCAATATTTGCAAGACCGAGTTTGATTTCTCCATTAGTTGTATCGTAATAAAATTCCCTGCCGTTATCCTCAACCCAGCCAAGCTTCTGTTTACCGTCCTCGCCGAAAATATAGGGAATGTCATTTACTTTAGCTAACCCCTTTGCAAGGGTGCCGTTTTCAGTAACGCAGTAATATGCGCCGTCCTGTTCATATCTGCCCTGCTCACGAACAAATGTGCCTTTTTCGCTTACGAGGTATAAATCACCATTTTCGCCTTTGTAAATAGCATCTGTAAGCTTTCCTTCATCAGGCTCTATAAAAAATTCTTCACCGCAGACAGTAAATCTGCCATACACAGGCTTTCCTGTTTCGGGATTATAGTAACGGCGTTTGCCTGCTACTGTTCTCCAGCCAGTTTTAAGTACACCGTTTTTGGAAAAGAGATAAGATTCGCCCTCAATCTCCTGCTCCCCTGTTACCATTTCACCTGATTGGTCATAGTAAAAAATTCTGCCCTCGCTGTCAGTTACCCATTCGGCTGAATATTCAGTCGCTTCAACGGTAACATCAGAGATGGAATTATCATCTTCTGCCGCATATGCAGCAAACGGAGCTGTTGCACATAGGCATAGTGCTGCCGAAAGTGTTGCAATTACACTTTTTTTGTAAGACTTCATAGTTTCCTCCTTGTGTCATTTCCATTTGTATTTTTGTATCAGTAAATTAATGCGTTAAACTGCATACCAATACATTATAATTATACATCTTATTCCCCTAAAAGTCAATGGTTATTTCGTGAAAATCCATAAACCGTATAATTAAAAAAACACCATATTTACCAAAAAAATTAGAGTATCCATTTAAACGAGTTTTTAGAGATGCCCTTAACAAAAAACTATGGCAGCATCTTTGAATAGATTACCGCCATAGCCTTTTTAGAGATGTCCTTAAATTTTCCCTATTGGATTTTTTTACATTATCATAACAAAAGCTTGAAATGGAACAACATATATCGCAGAAAGTGTTGATTTTATTCGGGAATATCCTTTTTTTTCGTGTGTGTTAGCATACGATATTTCTTTTTATACTCGTTTGGAGTCATATTCATAACTTTTTTGAAAATCTTGATAAAATAACTCTGGGAGCTGAAACACAGCAAATTGCTGATTTCCAAATCAGAATAGTCGGAATATTGCAATAGTCCTGTTGCTTCCTCGATTTTCCTGTGATTTACATAGTCGGAAAAGGTCATTCCTGTTTCGGATTTGAATAATCTTGAAAGGTATGCAGGGGTAATATGCAGGGATTTTGCGGCATCTTCAATGAGTACACGGCTGTGGAGATGTTCGCTGATATACTCTACTGCACGTAAAATCTGCTTTGAATAGAGCTTGCTGCTGCGGAGAATACGCATCTGCTTTGTATATTCTTCTATCATTTCATCGTGAATACTCCGCACATCTTCAATAGATGCAGATTCATCGGCACGGTTTATAAATACATCGCTTAAACTGTATGCCTGTTCGGGGGTCATACCGCTGTTCACGCAAAATCTTGCTATCAAAGCTGCCGATATAGTAAAATGATACTTCATATTCCGCAAAGGGTCACGGCTTAACGTGCCGCAGCCCTCGCAGAATAGAGGTTCGGCAAACATTTTTACAAATTCCATATTGCCTGAGCAGATACTCTCATAAAATGCCATTTCCCTGTCAAAGGGGGCGTATTCAAAATTTTCCTCACGGTGGCTGAAAAAATGAGATACAACGTTGTTATCACGGTTTTCCGACATATACTTCACTCCTTTCGTTTTTATGTATTATAACATATATTTTTGAAAATGTCCAGAAAAAAACGAAAGGGAATAAAATTTATCATAAATATGTACGACTTTATCACAAAGCTTATGCTTTTTCACTTACCATAATAGACGCACGGTTCTGTATATGGTCAATGGTTGTGTCAATGTCCTGTCCTCCGCCAAGATATGCGATTATTTCCTCGTTGACTATTTCCCATAGAGGTCTGTCCAATTCGGTGTCAATTCGATTTATTGAATCAACGTATTTTTCTATAACCTCACAGTCATCCATAGTGGGAAGCGGAGTTTCAAATGTTTCGCCTTTATTTTCATAAGTAGGGTTAGAATATTCCCCTTTACAGATTCTTTCAGCCGTTGTATGCCGAGCATTGTTATTAATACAGAAACCAACCTCTGCTGAATAGCTTACAACTTTTTCGCCGTTTATATATTGTTCGTACTTCTGCATAACATGATTCTGTTGATACTCCTCTGTATAAAATTGCCTGATATATTCCCATGCGGCACTCTGTTTTTCTTTTGAGGAATGTGAACATATTGAATATTCACCGTTTGTACTGATATAGGAGCCTTGTCCCTCAGAATCGGGATAACCTACTAAAGTGTATTCGCCGTCTTTTATGTGAGAAACTAATGCTTCATTAGAATTGCTGTCCTTATAGCAAAAAAGTGATGTGTTAAAACCTGTTACATCATATACAGATACGAAATTAGGAGCATTGTAATCAAGTTCTGATTTTTCTCCGTGATTGCTTTCAAAACTTCCGCAAAATTCAAGCAGTTTGCGGAAATCAGGAGAATCAAAATACACCTCGGCTTTCGAATAATCGACATATGAAGTAAGATTTGATCTCAAAATAGTATAATAAATATTTTCTGCATTACGGCTTCCGTTTATGGTTGTATTATCGGGCATTTTGTCCCAATGTTCAAGAAATTCATCGACAGTCCAGTTTTGCTTGTTGCCTACATAATCTTTTTTTCCTATCATTGTATGAACTTTATAGGAATAGGGCAAACCGTAAAGATGCCCGTCTGTCTTGCATAGTTCAAGAACGTGCTTGTTCATCAGTTCGGGATTCACATCGGGATCGTCTTTCATAAATTCATAAAGATCGACAAACGCTCCTTTACTTTTAAGTATCTCGTAATAAACGGGATTATTGAATGAAAAAGCACCCACAATGTCAATATCGTCCTTATTGATTATCCTTTGTATCAAATCAAAGTCCTGCTTTTTATATTCCTCTGTTGTGTATATCAGAGGACCTCCGTTGTCATCAAGGCGAGAACGACTTGCAACATATTCAATGCGATAACCATTATCGGCATTGTTGAACTCATCAAATTCATTATGTTCAGGCTCAACTGCTAAAGCAATGGTTATTACAATATCGTCTTTCTTCGCTGATGTCTGTTTTGTGTCAGAAATACTTTCCGATACAGATACATTTTCCTTTACTTCGCTGCACGAAACCGCAGAAAGCATTAGTGCTGTCAACATTATAATTGTCTTTTTAAATGTCATTTTCATCATCTCTCCTTATGCTTTTTCACTTACCATAATAGACGCACGGTTCTGTATATGGTCAATGGTTGTGTCAATGTCCTGTCCTCCTGCAAAATAAGAATAAATTTCATCTTGTATAATCTGCCATAAATCATCATGTATTCGTGTTTCTACCATATTTACCGTTTTTATATATTCTACAAGCCCCTCATAATCCTCCTGAGTGGGCAGACCATTGTTGACCTCAACTCCCTGCTGTGTAATTACAGCAGAATATATTTCTCCATTAATAATCTGTCTTGCACCCTCCTCAAAGGCTTTGTTGTTTATGGGAATTCCAACTTCCTCCTGATAAAAAAATCCTCCTTTTCCGTCATCAAATTTTGGATTGTACTGGTCAAGCTGATAATCATAATCGTAAAATCTTCGTATAAACTGCCACGCACACTCCTGTTTTTCTGCTGAAATCCCTGCATTTATAGCAAAATTATAGTTAATATCCTGCTCTATAAACGCTCCCCTGCCGTCATTTGAGGGATAGCCTACAAGAGTGTTTTCACCTTTGGTATATTCGTAATATTTCATTATTCCGTGTATAGGGAAATCATTAATGAGCATGGGAGAATTAAAGTCAATTGGAACTGAACCCCAACCGTAATCCAAAGTTGCAAAATTATCATTGCAGAATTGAAGTATTTCTCTGAACTTCGGCGAATCAAAAGAGGCTGTACCATTTTTATAATCTACAAATTCATGAAGCATATTTCTCAATAAGACCATATAAACATATTCTTTTGTTTTGTGACCGCCAATTGTTGCTCCCTCGGGCATCTGCTCCCAGCAATTCTTTAAATCTTCAAAAGTCCAGTTTTCTTTTGTACCGACGTATTGAGTTTCTCCAATCATTGTGTTAATACCGAAGTAAGTCGGCATATTGTAAAGCTTACCGTCAATTTCATTGAGTTTTAGTACCGTTTCATTGAGGATTGACCGATTAACATCGGGGTCATTTTCCATAAATTGATACAAGTCTGCAAATGCTCCTTGATTTTTTAATATTTCAAAGGTTGAAGGCTCCCCAATAATTGATGAATCGACAATATCTATTTCACCCTTGATTATATCCTGATACATTTCAACTTTTAACGCTGCATAGCTTTCTTTGGTAATTCCTGCTTTGAATTCGGGATTTTCGTATACAAGCATATCGCTATAATCCTTTAAAACAATTTTACAGCCGTTTTCTTCTTCATTGAAAGTTTTCACCATTTTATTAAATTCATTTCCAAGCTCATTGTAATAAGCGTAGGTAAGTTCAATTCCACCCTTTTCATCTGACGGTGAAGAAACTGTTGTGTTTTCGGAATTTCTTGTTATGCTTTCGCTTTGTTTAACTTCGCTGCAAGAAACAGCGGACAGCATTAATACTGTCATAAATATAAATGTCTTTTTAAATGTCATTTTCATCATCTCTCCTTATGATTGTTCGCTTATCCAGATTGAGGCTCTGTTCTGAATATGCTCAATTGTTTCATCTATTGTTTGTCCGCCTGCAAAATAAGCGGATGCTTCTTCAACTACTATTGCATTGATTGGGCCACTTGTTCCATTTTCCCAGCGACCGATAGAATTGATATATCTACGAAGTTCTTTAACTTCTTTTTCAGTTGGAAATCTTGTATCGAACTCAATTCCTTTGTCTATACTGGTTGCAGGATAGTATTCTTTATTAATAAGTCTTTCAGAAATTGTATCGAAAGCATTTTTGTTTACACAATATCCGATTTCTGTGGAATAGTAGTCCTCATAAACTCCACCACCTGAAATATGTGGTATAGCCATTTCAATTTGGGTTTCTTCTTTTAAAAGTGAACGTATAAATTCCCATGCGCCTTTTTGCTTTTCAGGTGATGAACTTGCACAGATAGAATAACAAAAGTTGCTTGATGATAAATATGCTCCGTTACCGTTATTTGACGGATACCCTACACATGTTTTTCCGTTATCTTGATCAAATATAGGAGCATTCATTATACCCGTTACGATAAATGGGGAAAGCATACTTGGTGCATCGTAGTTATATGTTGCTTTGTCAGCTAAGCATAATTCAAATTGATTGCAGAATTCCAACATTCTTTTGAAATCGGGAGAATCAAAATTTACTTTTACATTTTCATAATCAATAAAGTTGTTAAGATTTCTACCCAGAACGACATTATACACACCATCTTTGTCGGTTGCACCCATTAATGTGGAGTCAGGCGGCATAGCGTTCCAATGCTCAACAAATTCATCAAATGTCCAGTTTTCTTTCGTCCCGACATATTGTGATTCGCCATAAAGACTATTGATACTATAAAATGTTGGCATTGCATAAAGTTTATTGTCTATTTCATTAAGATTAAGAATGTGCGTATCGAGGGTATCTGTATTCACCTCAGAATCATTTTCCATAAATGTGTACAAGTCAACAAATGCACCTTTATTTTGAAGAATATTATAGTAAGCCATATCATCAAAGCTGTAATTACACACTATATCTACATTTGTAGTATTCATAATGTCCTGTAATATTTCAATATCCTTATATTGTGATTGTTCAGGGGGCAAATCATTGATTGTATTGTCATCATTTGATTGATCACCATAGCGTTTAATCTGCACTTGATAACCGTTGTCAGATTCGTTAAACGCTTCCATAGCTTTTTCAAGGGGTTCGGGGTCACCTGACATTGCCATTGTCAGAATAATATCTTCTTTTTTCTCCTGTGTGCTTTCACCCTGCGAATTATTTGATGAATTTACAGAGGAACTATCAGTTGAAATCTCTGTTTTCTTTACTGTATCGCTGCAAGAAACAGCGGACAGCATTAATACTGTCATAAATATAAATGTCTTTT
>CALFMA010000661.1 GCA_937880065.1 uncultured Ruminococcus sp. | reverse complement strand
TGTGCAGTAAAAGCAAGATTTCTTTTAGCATTTTCGGGATTCATAGCATCATCGGAGATGCAGATATTGCGTAAAATTGGAAAATATGCGTCAATTTCGCTATTGTTGCAAAGAATGTTTTCATCTTTTGCAATGCGGTGTGAATTTAATTACTGTAGAATCTTTCAATTTACACAATCCAATAACGCCAACAATCGCCCGTGATTCACTTCACAGGCGGTATTTTTTAGGCGATTTATATAGTTGAAATAGTAATCGTTATTTTTACACAAAATTTAAGTATTAATATTGACATTTTATGCGAAATAATGTATAATGTGAATATAGCAGTATATCTGTAAATATATTATCAGTAAGGTGGATTTTATGAAACTTAAAAGAATTGCAGCTGTTATTACAGCCTTAGCCGCAATTGCTCCGTTATCCGCAAATAATGAGGCATTGGTCAAACAGCCTGTACTCGCTGCCGAACAACCCTCAATGGAATCAGAAATCGGCACGCTGCCCCAATGGACGCCAATGAATTTTGTTGATGCATTGGAATTCTATAACACCTACGGAAAAACTCACGTAGAGGATAATTTCATTTGTCTTGTAAAACCAATGCGTTCTGATGAAATAGATAAATACAGAACATCTTATTCAGGCAGTATGGCAATGATTAACACACCTGCTTGTACAAGTGCTGCGGTATTTGAGCTTGAAATACCCGAACTGCCTGACCCGAATGATGAAGAAGCACTTGCAGAATATGAAGAATTATGCAATAAATTAGGTATTCCTACGGACGATTACAGCTTTTTCGAAAATTATGCAAACAGCGAAGTACAGTATGTCTTTAAAGTTCAGATGTTCCGTGTACTTGAGGGACATGACCTGACGGTAGAATGGATAGAAGACCTTGGTGCAGGTTATAAGAAAAAGATAATTGATAAATTCACCTTTGAAAATCCAATCGGTTACATTGAACAAACTGATATTTACAACTGGCTTCCCGACAGCCCTGCTGAGTATAATTGGCTTAAAAGCTACAGTCACGAATCTACGCTTTCTTCCGGGGCTGCTTGTGTTTATCGCAACCCTTATACACACACTCCGTATATCGCATATTGTGCAGATGTAAATGCCAGCACAGGAGCTTCTCTGGAAATGGAGCAGAACGGCGACGGTGAAATTGAATATCTTATGGAATCTGATTGCAACGGATTTAATCTGCGGTCAATGGTGGAGCTTGTTGGCGGACAGACTTCTCGCTCTGTTATGGTATATGAGCCGACAAAAGACGGATTGGTTGATGTGGAATGGTCGGTGGGCAGACATTGGTCAGATGAAGCGTCTTTTGATATAACAATCGGAAGATATAACATAAAAAACAACTGCTCTGAAATTGTTGACTGCTCACACGGCAGTACCATTATAACATTTATAGACAAAGCCTCAGGAAAGCTGATTGACGTTCCCGAAAACTCATCATTTGTGAAAAGTACGATTCAACATAGTCCGGATGAGGATTGTCTAAGTGAACTTTTTCCGATTGACTCCAATCCCTGCGTTATTGATTCAATCAGAGCCTACGATCCAAATTGCGGTTATTCTTTCAATATAGGAACAGAAGACGGCTACTATGAATTTGAAGGATTTGAAGTCACAGCCGAAAAAGAAAAACACATTAATGTAAACTGCTATCTGAGTTATAAAGCAAATCCTGAACCTGTTCTTCCCGACGGTGCAACAAGAGTTATTATATATGACAAGGATACGGGAGAGTTAATTCCAGATGAAGTTTTAAAGTATCACGAATTCACATTTGGTACGAGTATCGGTATAAAAAATCCCGAAGTGCCCGGAGACTGGATGTATACAAGTCCGTTTTACACTGTCAATTCCAATAATTTTATTATAAAAAATGATCAATTGGCAAGTCTTTACAAATATGCTGATTCGTTTTCATTCACCACCGGAGATGAACCCGAGGTGATCTATTACAGCAACGAATCCATGGATCTGATCTTCAGAATCAAGATTGAGCTCTCCGGCGATCTGAACGGCG
>CALFMA010000660.1 GCA_937880065.1 uncultured Ruminococcus sp. | reverse complement strand
CACAAAGCGTCCCGAGCTCAGTACTGCGACAGTTTTCCTGCCCTCGCTCTCGAAATACAGCACGCTGTCTATATTTATGCGGTTCATGGTCTCTCCGTTGTATGCAAGCAGCGTTTTGTTTCTTCTGACATTCTCGGTGCGCTCTGTCACTGCTGTCGGAGTTGGTACAGCGGCTGTGCGTATCCCGATCACTTCCATGCCCATAGCAAGATGTTTTGCGTAATTCTTGAGGTGCAGATTATAAACTGTGGGCTTGTTATAGCCGACTGCTATGTGTCCGATATCCTTGCCGTCAAACACTATAGGAAGCACATGTACTATCGTGGGGTACTCTGCCTGTGGGAAGTCAATTGGGAATATATCTGTACTCTTGAAATCGATCTGATCTTCTTTGTTTACGAAATCCTTCATGAACAGGCAGCGTGAGGTGTGCTCGTCAGTGTGCAGGCATACTGCTATGCTGTTCTTGTCCGAAATAAGATAGTGGGTCTGTGATATCACATCTGACAGATCCTTAATATCACGGCAAGCAAACAATTTTTCCACCAGTTCGCTGTTGGTGAACTGGTTATCCTCAACGCTGCGTTTTTCGTGCATTTCAAGACGCATACGCAGATCTATATGCTGATTATTGCCGCAGCCGCAGCTCATACCTGTGATGATATTTACTCTCGGTCGGTTTATCTGCGGCTCATCCTCGCCTGTGATAAGCGAATGCAGACGTGCCACAGCCGTTCTGCCTATATACTCGGCATCACAGGAGCAGGTGGTTATGGAGATTATTCCGTTCTGTGAGCAAGAGCTTGCGCTGAAGCCCGCAACGATTATATCATCAGGCACGCGGATGCCATATCTGGAAAGCGCCTTTATAAAGAAAAATGCTATGTAATCGCTGTAACAGATGACTGCGTCAGGCTTTTCAACTACCCCGTATGCGATATCCTCTGCAAGTTTATCGGCACACTCCCTCCAGAAGCCGCCGTATATCATATTGTCGTCCGTTACCGATATTCCGTGCTTTGTAAGCGAGTTTGTAAAGCCTATGTCAGTTCTTGTCGCAACGCCCTGATAGCCACCCAGAAAATACAATAATTCGCAGTCGTGCTGTTCTATTATATGGTCTGTAAGCTGCTCGATATTACGGCTGAAATCGCCTGTGACCGTATTACTGAATACTGTGGAATTTCCTATTACTACAACAGGCTTGCTGCATTTTTCCGCAATATCTCTCGCAAGTCGTTTGCCGAGAGATTTCTGCGAAGAAAAGGATTTTTCAAAAAACACAACGCCGTCATATCTGTCATAGTCTATCAGCTCAAATACGCATTCCTCGCCGCAGGTCTTCAGCTGATTGAGCAGCGACATAGAGAATACTGTGGTAACATAGTCCATCCTCTCTGCCTGTTTTGCCACGCCCATGAGATATTCGTCACGATAATCCTCTGTAATATCAGCCATTATCACGCAGATGTTGCCTTTTTTGCTCATATCGATACCGCCTTTCGGAATGTTGTGCTGCTTGAAATTCGTAACGTAATTATATAACAGTTTTGGCGTAAAGTCAAGCAAATTCACAAACTTTGCGTTTTTCGGAAGCATTGCCTTCTGCTGTGATTATTGATAAGTAAACTATATGTTATGGCTTTTGGCAACATATACATATACTCTGGCATTTCATGCACGGAAATGCACCTGTTACGCACTTGTAAAGCCCTGTCGCACATAATATATTGAAATGGTTTTAATTGTAGTGTAAAATGGTAATTGTAAAAAATTATACAGGAGGCTATATATGAGAACTTTTGATATTAACAATGAGGATTCGCTGATTGTCAAGGACGGCAAGATAGTTGCAAATGTCGGCGGACAGGAGCTTGTTTTCGATATTGAGGCAGTAAACAAGCTCGTTGTGTACACAACCTGCATGGGTCCGCTTCATGACGATATGGGGCTGATAATACATATTAGCGGTGACACTACGATAGAAATTATGTCAGGGCATGAATGCTATGAGAGCTTTCTGTTTGACGGACTCGGCAAAGCATTGCTGATCGACCATAAAAAGATCGTTGAAGCATCAGGCTGTACCAAGTCTAAAATGTTCGTGATATACAAAAAGAGCGACGACTCGATTCCGTGCGTATCCTGCTGTCATGTAATGGACGAGGGCGAGCCAATAAGATTTGTTTACCGCGACAGTTTCAGCTGGCAGTTCTTATGCGGTCAGACTCACGAAATGACTGACATTCGAAAGGTATCGTTTGAGGATATACTTAAAATCGATGAGCAGATGTTTGTTTTCAAGAACCTCGGATACGACGATTATGCCGAGATGGATGAGGAAACAGGCGAATGGATGGTATCACACGACTATTATCCTGAAGACGAGGAATACGACGAAGACGAGGAATATGTCGAAGATGATGAATAAGATGAAGATGACGAAGATGAA
>CALFMA010000659.1 GCA_937880065.1 uncultured Ruminococcus sp. | reverse complement strand
AACTCGTGATACTGAAATACCAGGGTTTACGGCAGGTCTTACACCTGCATTGAAAAGGTCAGTTTCAAGGAATATCTGACCATCTGTGATTGAAATAACATTAGTCGGGATATATGCTGAAACGTCGCCTGCCTGAGTTTCGATAATGGGGAGGGCTGTAATAGAACCTCCGCCGTATTCGGGAGCAACATTTGCTGCACGTTCAAGAAGTCTTGAATGGAGGTAGAATACGTCGCCTGGGTAAGCCTCACGTCCGGGAGGTCTGCGGATAAGCAGGGACAACGCACGATAAGCAACGGCGTGTTTTGAAAGGTCATCATAAATAATGAGGACATCTTTGCCCTGTTCTCTGAAATATTCAGCCATAGCACAGCCTGAATAAGGAGCGATATACTGCAAAGGAGCAGTTTCTGACGCTGATGCGGATACAATAGTTGTATATTCCATAGCACCAGCTCTTTCAAGTTCATTTGCAAGCTGAACAACAGATGTACTTTTCTGACCGATTGCGACGTAAATACAGATAACCCCTGTATTACGCTGATTTATAATAGTATCAATGGCGATTTCAGTTTTACCTGTCTGACGGTCGCCGATGATAAGCTCACGCTGACCTCTGCCGATAGGAATCATACTGTCGATAGCCTTGATACCTGTCTGGAGAGGAACGTCAACGCTCTTTCTCTCGATAATTCCGGGAGCCTCATTTTCAACTGGACGAGTTCCGCTTGCAGGAATTGGTCCTTTTCCGTCAATAGGCTCACCGAGGGCATTTACAACTCTGCCGAGGAATGCCTCACCTACAGGAACGGATACAACTCTGCCTGTTCTGTGAACAGCAGTACCCTCCTTGATATTGTTCTTGTCTGACAAAAGAGCAACGGAAACGGTTTCATCTTCAAGGTTCTGAGCCATACCAAAGCTGCCGTCCTCAAATTCAAGAAGCTCGCTTGCCATACATTCTCTGATGCCGTAAACTCGTGCGATACCGTCACCTACAAGGATAACCGTACCTGTTTCACGCATTTCAATACGTGATTTATAATTTTTAATCTGAGCTTTAATAATTCCGCTTATTTCTTCGGGTTTTCCACTCATCTGCCAATCACTTCCTTTACTTCGTGCAGGGATTTACGCAAGCTGCCGTCAATAATCCTGCCCTCTGTTTCGATAATTATTCCGCCCATAATAGCGGGGTCAACAACACATTCTGTTATAACGCCCTTTTTAAGGGATTTTTCCAGCTTTTTGCGTATGCTGTCCTTTTCTTCCTGTGTAAGTGCAACTGCACTTGTGATTTTTGCAACGGCAACATTATGCGATGCGTCCAGAAGCTTGAAGAATTCTCCTGCACATTGGCTGAACAGCTTTATTCTGCCCTTTTCACAAAGCAGCTGGAGAAACATAACGATATACTGCGGAAAAGCCTTTGAAAAAGCCTCCTCAACAGCCGCAAGTCTTTCCGAAAGGGGTACGCCCGGGCATATGAGAAATTCCATATATTCGGGATTTTCATTGAAAACTTCCAGAATATTTCTGAGATGTTCTGCATACTCGTCCATTGCATTTTCTTCACAGGCAATTTCAAAAAGGGCTTCTGCATATTCTCTACTTATTTCCGTCATTCTTCGTCACCTATTCCTGCAATAAAGGAGTTTATCATTTCGTGGTGATCCTGCATATTGATTTCTCTGCCGAGAATTTTCTCGGTAAGAGCAGTAGATACATCAACGATTTCACGCTTGATATCTTCCTCAGCGCTGCGGCGTTCAAGTTCTGCGGCATTCTGTGCCTGACGGATAATACTTTCTGCATTGCTTCTTGCCTCGGCAACAATTCTGTTGCTGTGGTTTTTAGCGTCCTCAGATGCCTCTTTGATGATATTGTCGGCAGTTTCCTCGGCATTACGGAGTTTTTCCTCCCATGCCAGCTTGTTTTCTTCTGCCTCAGCCACGGACTTATCAGCGGCTTCATATTTGCTGTCGAGAGTTTTCTGACGCTGTTCAAGAACATTCTGAACAGGTTTGAACAAAAGCTTTTTCAATATCAGAAAGAGAATAGTGAGGTTTGCAAGGGAGATTACAATTTGCCAGAAATTGACTGAAATTACATCTAATGACTGCATTTAATCAACCTCAAATTCTATTACTTTATAGTTTCCATAAGAATATCAACAAGTCTGCCGGGAGCAACGAAGATAAGCAGAATTGCGATAACGAGGGCATAAAGACCTGTTGTTTCCGCAACAGCACAACCCATGAGCATAGTTGTAGTTACAGAGCCTTTACATTCGGGCTGTCTGCCGATAGCTTCACAAGCCTTAGCTACAGCGTTACCTTCACCGATTCCGGGTCCGATACCTGCGATCATAGCCACACCTGCACCGAGTGCACAGCTTCCGAGAATAATACCAATTGCCAGTTCTAACATTTTAAATTCCTCCAATTATATAGTTGATTTTTTTGCTTTGCGTCTGAAATACTCATCAGCAGGGAAAGCACCTGCAACATAGAGCATGGTCAGCATTGCAAAGATATAAGCCTGAAGCACTCCGCTGAAAACATCGAAATAAATCGAAAGCACAGCAGGAATACCTATCTGAAAGAGTGGAAATTCGCCCAGAAAACCGGGGAGTTTTCCTAATACCATTGATGAGAGTCCTTGTAATCCCACCGCAAGCAGTACAGAAATTACAGAGCCTGAAAGGACGTTTCCGTAGTGACGGAATGCCATAGATACAGGTGTTGCAAATTCGCTTATGATGTTGAGAGGTGCGAGAAACGGCACAGGTTCGCCGAAGCTTTTTGCATACACCACAGGACCGCATTTCATCTTATAATAAGTTATAAGGAAAAATACGAGTATTGCCCAGCCAGCGGTAACATTTACGTCCGATGTCGGAGCATAAAGTCCGAACAATGCCAGTAGACTTGAAAAAGCGGAAAGTGAAAGTATTGCCGCTATAAATGGGGCAAAACCGCTGAAATAATCGCCCATATTATCAATGACGAGTTTCTGTGCGTTTTCCACAATCCATTCAGCTATGTGCTGACGCTTTGTATCAGCTTTTTCTTTCAAGCCGTGAGTGAGGAAAAGACACAATCCCGTAATTGCAATCATAACAAGCCACGAGTGAATCTGTGATTCCGTAATGGGCAGATTTTGTATCGGCAATTTTATGGTGAAAAATATTTTCGCACCTGAAATTGCAATACCTTCGCTCTGGGGCGTTGTCAGAATTTTCAGCACAATGCCAAACACAATCGGGACAATCATCATCAAGATATAGAGGGTATCCAGAAGCCTGAATTTCTGTTTGTCATTCTCCATTGCTATTCTCCTTTCCGTTTGATATTTTTCTATCACGGACAGGAATAAGTAATATGGCTATCCGTGGAAAAAACAGGGGGATAATAGCTGCCGCAGGGTTTATAAAGGGCAGTAAAAAGGCAAGCAGAGCCGTTATAAGCAGCATAAGATTTCTCAGCATCTGCGACACTTTCATTAAAGATGCAGCGTCTTTTTCATCTTTCTGCACAGCATTCTGAACGGTAATTCCCATAAGCAGGAAGTTTGCTACAGCCACACCGGCACCTAAGAGGTTACCGATGAGGACTTTATAGCTCCACATACCGATTATGAGGAAAACAGCTTCCATTAAAATGCTTAGTATTATGGTAATGCCTGCGATATATCGGGTTTCTTTTGCAACAACCCCGTCAATTTTCGCCATAGGCTATCAATATCCTTTCTTTTTTATCACTATTTACTGAAATTTTTTCAGCATACGTTCTTATAATTATATCATTGATTATAGTATTTTGTCAAGTTATTTCACGCCATTTTTAACTTGTTCTCAAAATTTGCTATTGACAATTGAAAAATGATGTGGTATAATAAAAAAGCAATTGCATAATCTGTTAGTTATATAACAGATAATTGATAATCTATATTCGCTGTGATAATCAGCTGTTATCGTAAAATAAACAAGGTAACAGCTTTGTTTATGGTTTTGCTATAACTAAATACTTATAGCAAATATAACCTAAAACGTGATAAACGGAGGTAAAAAATGAATATCACCGATAATTTTCTCAACGAACTGGACAAAGTTTATAACGCTCCCGTGCCGCCTGCGGTACTGGCAAAGGCTAAACGCTCATTGCAGGATTATTTATGCGTTGCCCTTGCAGGTGCAAATGCCCAGCGTGATAAGCTTTCCGCCTATTTTGAATTTGCCGAACCCGAAAAAGGAGAGTATGCTCCAATCGGCTGTAATTGCCGTGTATCGCTGAAAGAGGCGGTTTTCCTCAACGGCTTGAACGGTCATGCCCTTGACTACGACGACGGCACAAATGCAGGAATTATCCACCTCGGCTCGCCTCTTTTTTCCGTACTTCTGCCCCTTGCACAGAAGTATAAATGCTCCTATGATAAGCTGATAAAAGCGGCTGTAATCGGCTATGAAACGTCATTTACAATGGCTCTTTCAATTCAGCCAATGCACAAGGCTATGGGCTATCACGCAACGGGAACTTGCGGAACTCTTGGAATTGCCGTTGCTGTGTCATATTTGCTGGATTTTACCCCTAAGCAGCGTAAAGAGGCATTTGCGACCGCCTGTGTATCCGCATCGGGAATGTTAAAAGTTCTTGATGACGGTTCGGAGTTAAAGCCCTATAATGTGGGAAAAACCGCATTAATGAAAAAACTAAAAAAAGATTGTTTAAAAAAGAAGAACTTAACAACAGAGAAATGTTATTTGAAGTATTTTTAAATTTATTAAGTATTAATGGTTTAAAAACTTATATTGAAGAAATATATGGTAATAGTGATAATAGTGTAAATCTAAATGAAGCATTTAACAAATACTTCAACAAAAAATATGGAGAAGAAACTTTATATGTTGAACCTTATACATTTATAAATGATTTTAGAGAAGTTGTAGCTTTGTGTTATAAAGACAAATTAGAAGATATAATGAATAAAATTAATATTCAAAATATTAAAATTAATTCAAATACAACATTAATGTGTGATAATATAAGAATAGGTATGAATCAAGCTTCATTGCAAAAAGAAATAAGAGAGCAATATCCTGCTAAAAGGGATGAATTAATGATAATTGGATTTACAATGGAAGAACTTGAAAGAATTTATACAAATTTAAAAGAATTTATAGGGAATGGGTTTAGTTTTGGTACTGATGATGAAGAATTATTTTTAAGAAAGGTGTAATACAATGGTTGATGAATTAATGCTACAAGATGTAAATAATATCTTAAAAAAAATAGAGTTAATCAGATCAAGAGAAGACTTTAAACGAATACTAAAAGAAAACAATTTAACTAATGCTTCTTTAGATGAAGTAAATGAATTTTTAGTTACAAAATTTATGACTGAAGAAGAACTTGCAGCGCTTGTTGCAGCAATGGACGGTGAAAAGGGAGACTTACTCTTCTTTGCAGCAGATACAAACAAAGTGGTATGGGATGTGCTTGGTGCACTCCGTCTTGAACTTGCTAAGCAGATGGAGATTATTCCCGAAGATGAATTTAATTTCCTTTGGGTAACAGAATTCCCTCTTCTTGAGTGGGATGATGAGGATAAGCGTTTCGTGGCTGTTCATCACCCGTTTACCATGCCGATGGATGAGGATTTACACAGGAACAGGCACAAAGTCAGTTCGGATTCCTTTTGGGTGCATTTAAGTACGGTGTTCCGCCTCATGCAGGACTTGCATACGGACTTGACAGAATGATTATGCTTATGGTGAAAGCTGAATCCATTCGTGACGTTATGGCATTCCCGAAGGTAAAAGATGCGTCCTGTCTGATGATGGAAGCTCCGAACGTGGTAGACCAGAAGCAGCTTGACGAGCTTGGCATCGCGATCGCAGTGAAAGACGAGCAGTAATCAGTGATTTCAACAAAGACATCGGACTTCCCGGTGATG
>CALFMA010000658.1 GCA_937880065.1 uncultured Ruminococcus sp. | reverse complement strand
AAGCTGTATTCTTGCGGTAATTATGAGCCTTGGTACTATTCCAACCGAATATGAACGCAATACCAGTCACCTTGTATGGATAAGAAAAATACCGCAGTACCGCTATCACGGTGAGCTTGCACTTGCCAATATATTTACAGGACTTATATCTGAGGCAATACTTTTTGTACCAATGTTTATTTTTATGATTAGCAATGGCAGAGCTGATGAATTTTTACAACTTGTAATAGCATATTTTATAATCGGCTTGAACGTCACAATCGTATGTGTTATGACAAGTGCTTTAAGCATAGTTACACCCAGATTTATGGCAGGTGCAATTGCTGCTGCCGCAACACTTATAGGTATTTTCAGCAGTCTTTTGGCAACTTTAAAGGATATTATCGGTGGTTTCGGTGGAGTGGTAGTAAAGTACGCTCTTAAGGTTATACCGAATCTTCACGAAATACAGAGTGAAGCTGCAAATGTACTTTGCGGTAATCAGATTGATATACACGTTATACTCACAGGATTGCTTGCGGTTTATTTGATGACAGTACTTATTTTTGTATTTAAAAGAAAGGAGGCCTAACTATGAAAAGAGTGATAGTGTTCATTCTTGTGGGGGTTCTGCTTGTTTGCGGAGTAATTGCAACAGGAACATATGGCCTTTCAGAAGAAAACGTTAAAATATACAAACAGGCTGTATCTCTTGAAGATGAAAACAACTTCGGCTTTGATGGATTTGCAATTACCGATTATCCTGTATCATTCTATGACGGAGATAATGACTATGTTATAATATGGGAAAACGGTGAGTACAGTGTAACTAAAAGAGATGCAGTTATGGATTTCATAGTTGCAACTGCTTACCCTGTTGATGAACATTATGAAGTGCTTACACCAACTGTTGAAAAAATGTCATCTTTACTTGGTCTTTTAAGTATGGATAACGGCAGCTACGGTGCGGACGAACATATTGCTACTCTGTGGCACGAGGCTTTTCACTGCTATCAGCTTACAAACTATCTTGAAAACATGGAGAGTATTTCACTTGTGGCGGTTGATGAAAGCATTATTGCAGAAAATTGCGATAAAAATGAGGAAGCGGTAAGATTATTTGAACAAAAATCCGAACTACTGAAAAAAGCAGTTATAACAGATGATATTGACAAGATAAAGGGATATGTAGTAGAATATAAAAGGCTGGATGAAAAAAGAAAGTCTTTGCTTTCCGATGAGGTTAATTCCGTTGAAGAATATTATACAAGGATAGAGGGTACAGCTTGCTACATTGAAGCCTGTGTTAATAAAATTCTTCTTCCCGACAGTTTTGACAGCAATTACATTGATAATATCTCAACATACGGCGGAGGTTCTGGAAAGTATTATAAAACAGGTATGGCTATGTGTATGATACTTGATACCATTAACCCCGACTGGAAAGATAGCTATGATTTCTCAGAATCACTGATTAATATGATTTATAAAGAAATGGAGATTTGATATGGAATACAAGGTGCTTGCAGCAGACGATGAAACAGAACTTCTTGATGCTCTTGAACTCTATACTGAAAGAGAAAATATAAAACTGATAAAAACGGATAACGGTATTACCGCACTTGAACTTTTCAGGAGTGAGAAACCTCATCTCGTTCTGCTTGACATAATGATGCCTGGGCTTGACGGATTTGCAGTATTGAAGAAAATCCGTGATGAAAGTAAAATTCCTGCAATAATGTTAACCGCAAGAGGTGAGGATTATGATACAATTCTTGGCTTAGAGCTTGGTGCTGATGACTACATAACAAAACCCTACAACCCTATGGTTGTTGTGGCAAGAATAAAGGCACAATTACGGAGAAACTATGATTACAAGGATAATAATGCCACAGAAAGCAAGGAAATAAAATGCTTTGACATTACTTTAAACAAGGATGAGGGCATTGTAACAAAGAGTGGAAAGCTTATTGAACTTACAAAAACAGAATTCCTTATACTTGAACTGCTGATGCAAAACAGAGGCAGAATTTTTACAAAACAGCAAATATTTGATTATGCCTGGGACAGCGGTTATATTGCTGATGACAACACGGTTATGGTGCATATCAGCAACTTACGTGCAAAAATAGAGGATAATCCTAAAACTCCGAAACTCCTCAAAACTATAAAAGGACTTGGCTATAAGGTTGAAAAGGAGTGAGAAAGTGAAATTAAAGAAAAGCATTTTTACAAAACTGATAGGCAGCTTTATTCTGTATGCGATAATGATCGTACTTACATTTATATTGTGCATGATACTTTCGATAGTGTTTATCGGTGACGGCGATATAAATAGTGTACGCCCCGATAAAGTCATTGATGAAAACGGCAATATTGTTAATCTTGAAACTGTTCAGAAGATGAAAGGCTGGGTTGAGGAACTTGACGGTGAATATAAAGTAATAAAAATCTACGGCGAAAAGCAAAATGAAGAAACATCATATACACAGGAGGATATTTTAGAGATTACATCTGCTTATGGTAAAACCGAGTATATAGGATTTTTCGTTCAGCCCGAAAACAGTTCTAAACGCTTTCTCTGCATTTATGATAGAGATGTTATGCAGCTTAAACCAACTGTTATTCTGAACGATTCAAACACCCCCGATATCTTTTGGCTTTTTTTCCCGCTTTCGATTATTGAAATCCTGCTGATAAGCTTTTATTTGAAAAAGAAGATAAAAAAACCCCTCAACAAAATTGTTGAAGGAATGGAAAGTCTTAAATCAGGGGATGATAATGCAAGAATAAATATCCGAACTGAAGCCGAGTTCGAGAAAATCGTAGATACATTTAATGAAATGGCGGAAAAATTGCTGACGGAAAAAATTGAAAAAGAGCAGCTCACAAAGAAGAAAAATCAGATGTTATTAGAGTTGTCTCACGATATAAAAACACCTGTTGCAACTATAAAAAGCTATGCAAATGCGTTGGAGGCAGGACTTGTTCCTGAAGAGAAAAAAAAGGATATCTACCGCATTATTGATGCGAAAGTGAACAGAGTGCAGAAACTTACAGATGATATGTTTATGATGCTCAAAATGGACAACCCAGATTATAAGCTGAACCCAGAAGCAGTTAATCTTTCGGAATATCTACGACAGCTTTGTGCCGAGTATTATGAAGAGATAACAGAAGCAGGCTTTGAGTTTGTGATTGATATTCCGGAAAGTGAAATCAAGACAAATATTGATACTGACCTATTCTCGAGAGTTGTGGGAAATCTTCTTTCCAATGCCAAGAAATACAACAAAACAGGAGATACTATTTCAATGAGTCTTGTCGAGTATAGCGATAAAATCATACTTTCTATTTTGGATAACGGAAACGAAATTGACAAGGCTTTTGCTGCGCAGATGTTTGACGCCTTTTCAAGAGGCGACAAGGCAAGAAAGACTGATGGCGGAACTGGGCTTGGGCTTGCAATATCGAGGATTATTGTTGAGAAACACGATGGGAATTTAAAGTATTGCCGTAAGGGTAATGAGAATGTGTTTGAAATTATAATTCCGAAAGCCGAAATATAACAATATAAAAGCGGGTTATCATCGTTGCGATGATAACCTGTTTGCATAATCCGCTGTATAAAGTTTTATACGATATTTAGAAAATGAATTCAATTTATTAACAGAAATTATTAATAGAGAAGTTGATGAGAATGGTAAAGCTAATATTTCTTATTTTTAGTTTTTATAACAAAATAGAATTTGTTACATTATACTTATGAGTTGTTGTCATGGCGAATGAAAAAAAGTATAAAGGCTATTTTATTGAAGAGATTAGATTTCTCCCAATGGGGAAAAAGATTTTTGCCACTTATGATGAAGTGTCAGAATTTATTTTATGTACATTACCCAAGCGTGGCGGTCTGTATTATTACAAAAAACAGCGAATGAAATGTGATTCAAATATTCTTGTTCTCTTTCAATATGATGGTCATTTAATAGGTTCCGCTGTACTACAAGCAACCAATGATAATCCAACCAGACTCGGTAATGAAAAATATTACAGATATTATCAATTTGCATCAGAAACAATACAGCTTTTTGAAGTACCAATAAACGGGTTAGAATATAGTGCTATAGATTCAAGTTTTACACGTTTCGGACAGGGTATGAAAAAAGTACCTCTTGATTATTTTTCAGCAGTAACAAAATTGATAAATAATCGAGATACATTCATCACTTCTCTTGGCTTATGTGACACACTTCCCCCTGGGCAGTATTATCTGTGCTGGCTTGGCAGGTCTAATAATACGCACCCTCTTGTGAAAAAGGTTGAGATTATGAATTGACTTTTTGGGAGAAATGGTGTATAATAGAGAAAACCGAAT
>CALFMA010000657.1 GCA_937880065.1 uncultured Ruminococcus sp. | reverse complement strand
GATGGGCGGTAGCGTTTCTCATGAATTTATGCTTCTTTCCGAAATTGGTGAAGATACTCTCGCAATCTGCCCTGAATGTGGCTATAAAGCAAATATGGAAGCGGCAGAAAGCATTATCGAAAATACACGTGATGATATTTCAGCTGCAATTTCTGCTATGAATATTCCTGCATCACCCAAGACGGTTACTGCTGCTCCTATGAATGACGATATGGTTCTTGAGGATATTTCAGATGATGACGATGAAGATGCATTTGAACTTATCTCCTCTGACCTTGAGCCAAAGGCTGAAAAAGCACCTGTTCTTGATGACATCGGTGCAGCTATTTCAGCAATGAACAATGCAGCTCCAATTCAGCCTGCACAGCCTGCTGCTGCACCTGTTCAGCCTGCATCTGCACAGCCTGTTATCAATGATATTTCTGCGGCAATTTCTGCTATGAACACTCCTGTTCAGCCTGCCGCACGTCCTGTTCAGCCTGTGCCTGTTCGTCCTGTTCCTGTACAGCCCGTACCTGTTCAGGCAGCTCCCACACCTACACCTGTACAGCCTGTACCAGTTCAGGCGGCTCCCGCTCCTGCACCTGTTCAGCCTACTCCTGTACCTGTTCAGCCTGTACGTGTTGCACCTGCTGCTCCTGCACCTGCACCAACACCTGCAAACGCTGCTCCTGTGGGACAAATTCTCTCCGTACCGCAGATTACAGGCTATGACAGCCTTAATCAGCCAATATATTCATACATACAGATGCAGATTCAGAGCTATGACCAGAACGGTCAGCCAATTCTCGTTCCGCTTCCCGGACAGGAGATGCCTGCACCTAATGAGCTTACATTCAGCCAGCGTTTCAATCAGAATACAAGACTTCGTGACGCTATTGCTGCTGCACAGGAAATTCCTACAGCTACAAAGGATATGACTCCGGGACAGAAAATTGCCGCTGCAAATGCTGCAAAGGGCGATCCCATTTCCGCAAACGTATCCAAAATCGCTACAAATCCCCATACTAAGGCAACTTCACAGGCATTTATTTCCGCTATTTCAGAATCTAAGGAATATGCAAACCAGAGCCTTACAGAAACACAGGGATTACAGCAGAGAACAAGCGTACTCAACTCCATTGAGGACGTTCTCTCACAGCTTGGCGATAACTCACTTAAAGAAAAGAAAATGGCTGAGGCAAAGGCTCAGACCAATGTTCCTACTTATCAGGAATACAAAGCACCTGCCCCAAGAAATACTTATTCTGCTCCAAGACCTTCTGCTCCTGCTCCAAAGCCTGCACAGCCCGAGGAACGATTCCTTACTAAGGCTGAACTGAAAGCTAAGAAAAAGCAGGATAAGATAGACGCTAAGTTCCAGAAGGAAATGTTAAAAAGAAAATAAACACGTTTTCCCTGTCTTATGACAGGGAAATGTGAAAAATGAGGTTGAAAATATGGAAAAAAATGATATTTTAAAGGAACTCCGTGCAAAACTCGGAGATTCCCCTGAAGAAAATGAAAAAATGCTTAAAGCAGAGGCTGAAAAATTTGCCAATGAAGGAAATACTGACGGTGTAAACGCTGTTGGTGAACTTCTTTTAGAGATGATGCCCGATGACAGAAAAAAGGAAATCGAGCGTCTTACTCACCTTGACGGTTTAAGACTTGATGAGTATCACCAGAAAATCGTTGACCTTATCGAGGCAAAAAAGGCTTTACAGGCACTCCCTCTTGCTGAAAAGCTCTACAACAAAATTACTACAGAGTACGCACATACAGAAAAGGCAAAGTTCGTTTCACTCCGTAACCCCTTTGAGGATAATCTCTGTCAGACAATTTTCAAGGATGACAGAATTCTCAATCGTACTCCCTTCGATTTCTCATCATATATCACAACTTACGCTTATCTCCTCGTAGAAACAGGTGCAAATATTGACGCAATCCCTGTTCTTGAAACAGCTATTGAGTACAATCCCGTTGACGTTGCACCAAGATTTGAACTTTGCGAAGTGTATAAGCTTATCCGCAACAAGAGAATGGTTATCGAGGTTACAAGAGATACTCTGAAAGTTGCTTCTTCTCCTATCGCAATTGCAAGATGTTATGCAAATATCGGCTATATTCTCACTTCTTTCGCTGATTTCGAAGATGCAGGCGTATTCTATACAGCTTCTGTTATGTTTGCTCCAAATAAGGGCGTTGCTTTTGAAATGCAGCACCTTTCGGATTTAAAGGGTTCTCCTATTATCCGTCCTACACAGCAGCAGTTGATTAATACAATGAAGAAGTATGACATCGAATTCGGTCCCGATAAGACTGTTATCGAGGTTTGTGCTCAGCTTTCTTCTTACTTCCTTTCAAGAAAGGATTTCCCCAACGCATTACAGGCTCTCAAAATGACTTATAATCTCACAAGAGATGAACACGTTAAGGAGCTTATTCTCAAAATTGACCCTAATTCCCCTATGTTCAGACCTGCACAGGATGCTGCTCCTCAGCAGTAAGAGGCGGATTTTTAAAAAGCTATCAGCTTTTTGGCAATGCGTAATTATTTTAAAGAGCCATTAGCTTTTAAAAACGGTAGAATTTATTTCTGCCGCTTTTTCTTTGTCTGAAATGTTAATATTCTTTGAACTTTATTGACAAAATTATTTCATAGGTGTATAATGATTATATAGATATTTCACATTGAGAGGATGGTTTATATGATGAAATCAATAAAAGGTATTGCGATTATTGCCGCAATCTCATTGATTGCAACATTCGGCTGTTCATACATTATACCTCAGCAAGCTTCAGCGAAGTCCGATTTAATCCTGCTAACCGAAATAAAAAAAGCTTCCCCCGACAGCAAAGATGTATACGATATTTTAATGTCATTTGAAAGCAAATATCCGCAAGGTACACCTTGGGGAAACGATAAATATTTCACTTGGAAAGGCGGTACTTATTCCACAGGATATGGCTGTGCAGGTTTTGCCTTTATGCTAAGTGATGCTGCTTTCGGCAATCTACCTGCAAAATT
>CALFMA010000656.1 GCA_937880065.1 uncultured Ruminococcus sp. | reverse complement strand
CTATATAATTATGTTTGTACAATACTACAAAAATCAATTTAAGGAGATTGAAAAATGGCAAAGGTAAATTTTAACAACCTTGACGAAGCCGAGTTGAACGGCGGTAACAACAATGGCAATGGTAGTGATGTTGGTTTCTTCACATTGAAGAATGACAACGACGAAGCTGTTGTAAGATTTATGTGCGACAGCACTGATGACTTTGAGATTCTGACTGTTCATGACGTACAGATTGGACAGCGTTATCGCAAGGTGAACTGTATTCGTGATCCCCGTGAACCCCTCGATAATTGTCCTCTTTGTAAGAATGGCACAAGAATCAGCAACAGATTCTTCATTAAGCTCATTCAGTACAATCGTGTAACGGATCCTAATACAGGTGTTCAGACTATTGTACCTCAGGCAATGATTTGGGAGCGTTCCACTGCTTATGCAAAGACTCTTAAGAGCTACCTTGACAATTACGGTCCTTTGAGCGATGTTATCTGTAAGATTATTCGTCATGGTAAGGCAGGCGATATGCAGACTACTTACGAGATTGTTCCTAACCTCAGCAAGACTGTATTCCCTGATGAAGTATATGTTAAGGACCCTACATTGTTTGGAACTTTTGAAGCTTTCGGTACAATTGTAATGGATAGAAATTATGATGAGATGGCTCATTTTGTTGCAACTGGTGAGTTCCCCGCTCGTCAACCTGCTCAGCAGAATGAGGCTCCTGCAGCTCCCGCAGGTGTTCCAACTGGTGTAGCTCCTCGTACTTACGATGCAGCACCTGTTCCTACTCAGACATATCAGGCACCTGCAGCAGTTCCTGTAACTCCTAATTATCAGCAGCCTTCCGTAGCACCTGCTGCAACGAATGTTCCTCCTACTGGTGGTTATAATACTGCCCCTGCGGCTGCTCCTACATATGCAGCTCCCACAGCTGCTCCCGTAGCTCCTAATTTTGGAGCACAGGCTGCACCTGCTCAGAACTGGAATAATCCCGCAGGTGGTTTTGATAGACCTCGTAGATATTGATTTGGAGTAGCGTGAATGGGTAATTCACTCTGGGGCGAGGACTTTGTAGTCACCGCCCCTCCAAAACAACAGAAGAAGATCATTGATAAGGTAAGCAAGCCGAAAAAGGTAACTGTTACAACTGAAAAGAAAATTGCTACAACGAGGTCCAGCAATAAAGTAACAACTGCAGAACGATTAGAGATGATCCGATCTGAAGTTCTTAGAATTTTGGGTGTTTACAAAGAACAAACTGTTGTACTTCATACAAAAGAAGAACTACATAATTACATAGATGCAGCAATAAAGAACGGCGACATTGCTGTGGACACAGAGACAAACAATAGTCTTGTGCCTCTAACGTGTAAAATTATGGGTCTTTGTTTATACACACCTGGTCAAAAGAACGCATACATTCCAGTAAATCATGTAAATCTCGAAACACGAGAACTACTTCCTAATCAGGTTACTGAACAAGAGATCTATGAAGAGCTTTTGAGACTTAAAGATGTTCAGTGTATTTTCCACAACGGTAAGTTCGATTTTGAAGTTATCAAATGTACGTGTGGTAATGAGCTTGAGGTTTACTGGGACACAATGATTGGCTCAAGAATTTTGGATGAAAACGAAAGAGCTAATCTAAAGCAACAGTATATTAGTAAAATTGATCCATCAATCGAAAAGTATTCAATTGAAGAACTTTTTGAGGGTGTTGAGTATGCTGTTGTAGATCCCGATTTATTTGCACTATATGCTGCTACTGACGCATTTATGACATATAAACTATATCAGTGGCAGGTTGCTCAGTTTGCTATTCCCGGAAACGAAAAGATGTATAATCTGTTCAAGAATATTGAGATGCCTATTGTCCGTGTTTGTGCTGATATGGAGCTTGCAGGTATTGAAATTGACCAGGAATATGGAAAGCGTCTTAGCGAAAAGTATCATAAGAAGCTAGATGTTGTTGATAAACAAATTGAGGAAGAAGTAGCAAAGTACAAAGACGCTATTGCGGAATGGCGAAAGACTCCTGACGCTGTATATCGTGAAAAGAAAGTGAATAAGAAGGGTGAAGAAACTCTTGCGAGGTCAAAGAGTGAACAGCTACAAGATCCTCCGAGCATGACCAGCCCTACTCAGTTAGCTATATTCTTTTATGACGTACTTAAAGTTGGAGTTATTGATAAGAAGAAGCCTCGTGGAACCGGTGAGGAAATTCTTGAAAAGATTAACTTACCTATCTGTAAGTTGATTTTGGAAAAACGAGGTCTTGAGAAGATAATCGGTACTTACGTCGATAAGTTACCTGAATGTGTAATTCCTGAAACAGGACGACTTCATGCTCATTTCAATCAGATTGGAGCAGACACAGGTCGTTTTAGTTCCAGCGACCCAAATCTTCAAAACATTCCTTCCCACAGTAAGGATATTAGAATGTTGTTTAAGGCAGCTAATGGATGCAAGCTAGTTGGTTCTGACTTCAGTCAGCAAGAACCAAGATTACTGTGTGCAATGGCAAATGATGAAACAATGATTAACGCGTATAAGGGCGGAAAAGATCTTTATGCGACAATTGCATCAGGTGTCTATAATAACGATTACTGGGACAACATGGAATTCCGTCAGGATGGTACTGCAAACCCCGAAGGTAAGAAGAGAAGAAGTAACTGTAAAAGTATTCTTCTTGGTCTGATGTATGGGCGTGGCGCTCCTTCAATTGCAGAACAGATTGGTTCAACTGTTCCTGAAGCTCAGAAAATTATTGATAACTTCTTCACAAATTATCCCAGAGTAAAGGATTGGATTGATAAGACTCAAGAAGATGCAAAGAGACTGGGATATGTTGAAGACCACTGGGGAAGAAGACGTAGACTACCTGATATATTACGTCCTCCTGTTGATGTTAGATATACTGATTGGCAGGGAAAACATCAACGTCACAGAAAAAGAGGTTTTGCTACAAGAAAAGAAGCTAAAGACTATGAAACAAAATTTCTGGCTGAAGCTAC
>CALFMA010000655.1 GCA_937880065.1 uncultured Ruminococcus sp. | reverse complement strand
CGACGCTGTGAGAATTCAGAAGAAGCTTGCAGGGATTGATTAATTGACGATATATCAACTAAAAATCAAAGCCCGTCATTTGATGGGCTTTAATTTCTTCCCGAAAAAATTGAGGAATATTCATACTTGACAATTCATAAAAATTGTGATATAATAAATTGAATAATGGACCGGGGAGCCTGAATAAAGGCTGAGAGGATGAATTTCGACCCGTTACCTGATGCGGATAATGCCGCCGTAGGAAGTCTTTAAGGAACGTACACGGAGATATTCGCACAGAGTATCTCCGTTTTTTATATGAAAGGAAAATGTGAAATGAAAAATTCAAAATTACTGCCATACGTAGAGGGTGCAATAGTTATTGCAATGGGAGCAGTTCTCAGTATGATAACGATTTTCAAGCTGCCATGGGGCGGTTCGGTAACGCTACTGAGTATGCTGCCTATAGTCGTATACAGCAACAGATACGGCATAAAACAAGGTCTTGTTGTAGCCTTTGTTTTCTCATTATTTCAGTTCTTTCAGGGTATCGGTGACGGACTTTTCGCATGGGGACTCAGCCCTGTAATGCTTATCGGCTGCATTTTGCTTGACTACATTTTAGCATATACAGTAATCGGACTTTCGGGAATGTTCCGCCAAAAAGGGGAGTGGGGCTGGATTTGCGGTACAATAATGGCACTTCTTATCCGTTTTGTCTGCCATTTTACAAGCGGAGTTGTGATATTCCATAGTGCAGGAAAACTGTGGGAGGGATTCACAACGGAGAATACCTTGCTTTATAGTTTCATCTATAACATCTCATATATGCTCCCTGAAATTGCATTCACCTGTATTGGCACATTTGTTTTCTTCAAAGCTCCTGCTGTGAAGAAAATCATAACTGCAAAATAAACAAAGGCTTCCCATTGTTTCGGGAAGCCTTTTGATATATCTTGTAACTTTTAGTGAAAACAGAATATTACATTACGTATTATAATTTAGTGAACCAATCAGTTATCAATAAAACGCCCATTAAAAGACAAAACGCACTAAGTGACAATAATAACAGCGGTATTTTCCATACGTAGTTATTGGAATAAATACCGGGCTTTGAAAATGAAGTCAGATGGGATTTAAGTGTGGTATGAATTGACACCACCTTATAGGGATCGTCTTTTCTTATTTTCAGTACAATTTTCATGCCAACCTCTGGGGGCCCGCATATAAAATAATGACTGAACAGGGGACACGATACCTCATTAAAAGTATCGCCTTTTATTTTGTATCTTATGTGAACAGTTTTAGACTCAATGTCTTCACCAATAATTGTACCGTTAACCTGTCTGACACCTCGTATTGCATCATAAATCCAAAAATATATTGTTACAAATAATAATACCGAACCGAAGAAAATCTCTATCCAGCCCAATATTACATCATCATTCATAGTAAATCCCCTTTCAAAGTTGAAAAATAAAGTTGTATCATATTACTGTAATACCACTTTAACCAAACGGGTTTTTAGAGATGCCCTATAATTAAAGTACAACAAAATCAGCTGACCGGTGAGGGACATGTTTTTGGCATGAACCTCAGGTGATCACGGTATCCGCTTAGGCAACCATACGCCGACTGAGGTCGGATTCGTGAGCGTTCACAGCTTCGGCTGTGTCGGGAATATGTACCTTTCCACAGCGGAAAGAGGTGCATATGAGCAAGCTGATAACTGTCCAGAATGAGGTTGTAGAAGTTTCGGACGAATTGTACGAATTCATGGAATCCGACCGCATACTCTTGATCTTATTGCTGGCATTGCAGATGTGGCTGCGATAATTGATGAGCCACAAGAAGATGCGTGAGGGCGAGTCGAAGTCCATCGAAAATCAGAAGATGATTCAGCAACAATATGCAGACGATCACGGCTTTCACAACTGTCAGTTCTATGTAGACGATGGCTACAGCGGCGTGGATTCCCCCCGTCCTGCCTATGTGCAGATGCTCAAGGACATTGAGGATGAGAAAATCGGCACGGTCATTGTAAAAGACCAGTCCCGACTGGGACGTGACCACTTGGAAACGGACAGGCTCATGGAGCTGACATTTCCGTCCTATGATATGCTATTTATCGCAGTGACAGACGGTGTGGACAGCATCAACGGTATCAACGAAATGCCGGGAATGCGTAACTTCTTCAATGACTTCTTTGCCATAAATACAAGCAAGAAAATCCGTGCGGTACAGCGTGCAAAGGGTGAGCGTGGAGAGCGTGTGGGAACGACGATTCCCTACGGCTATATGAAAAATCCCGATAATCCGAAACAGCTTGTACCCAATCCCGAAACCGCTCGCATCGTCAAGCGTATCTTTGAGATGTACGCAAGCGGCATCGGCATCCGCAGAATCTGTGAAACCTTTGAGCGTGAGGAAATCCTTTGTCCGAGTGTGTATGCATTCAGAACGACAGGCAATCGGTCGGGAAATCCGAACCTTGGCAAGCCCTATCGTTGGTCGATCACGGCGGTTCGCAAGATGCTCTCCAACGAGTTTTATTGCGGAGATACGGTGAATTTCAAGACCTATTCCAAGAGCAACAAGCTGAAGAAAAGACTGAAGAATCCGCCCGAAAAGCGGCTGGTTTTCAAGGACACGCATGAGGCTATCGTCAGCAGAAAGCTGTTCGACACCGTGCAGAAGCATTTTGCTGGAAGAAAGCGTCCCGATGTGCAAGGCGAAATGGATAAGTTTGCAGGCTATCTGTTCTGTGCGGAATGCGGTGCAAGACTGTATCTACACAGGGGCAAAACGATTGATCCAAAGCTGAATGCATTCCAATGCGGCGGATACCAGACGAAGGGCAACAGCCATTGTACCTCACATTATATCCGAGAATCCGTGCTGAACGAGATTGTGCTGACCTCGCTCCGACAGATGGCCGCATATGCAAGGGAGAACACCGAGGAGTTCTATGCGATGGCAACGGCAAACGGCGAAGCGGAGGCACAGAGGTTCTATGCCACGGCCGAACGGCAGAAAACGCAGATTACTGCGAGAATCAGTCAGCTTGACAACATCATCCGCTGTCTGTATGAGGATCGCGTCACCGGCAGAATTTCACCCGAACGCTATGACACAATGTCGGCCGGATATGAGCAGGAGCAAGCGTCTCTGCGGGAAGAGCTCGCTGAGCTTACGGCGCAGATTGAGGAGATGGATCTGCGAGAAAAGTATGTACGGGAATTTATCGAAAAGGCAAAAGCCCTTTGCACTGTCTCCTTTGCCCACACAGATGCAGGCTACGACGATGCCAAGGCCGGCATTGATGCCGGTGCTACCCACCT
>CALFMA010000654.1 GCA_937880065.1 uncultured Ruminococcus sp. | reverse complement strand
CGGTATTGCTTTTCCGGGAACAGAAGTGGATAAAACAAACAGCTTGTTTTTTGCACAGATGTCACGCAGACAAAAAACGAACCTTCAGGGATTTATCATTTCCCAAACCGGGGCTCTTCGTGAAGAAGCTGCCGAAGCGGGAGTGAACGACTACTTTGTTCAGAATGTCACCGAGCAGCAGCCGAGGGACGCAATACAGTAAGTGAAAAAATATGGAGAATGAATCATGAAGATTGAAAGAATGTAAATGGAACTGTTTTTACCTTAAAGATCGTTGGCAGATTGGACACCTCTGATTTGAACATCTGATACGAAATGATTGCTAATGTAATGATTTTGTGCTATAATTAGTGGTAGAGACAGCTTATAAAGGAGATGTGATAGTGGACAGCAAAAAAATTAAATTTCCTTATCCCAATAAATCAACAATGTTGATTGTCGGGATTCTTGCAGTGCTTTTTCTGGCAATGATTCTGTTGTGGCACGGCAATGCGACAAGCAATCAGGCACTTCCGGCTTTGATTGCACAGGTTTATTTTGAAGGTGAGTACCGTATTGGCGAAGGCGAATGGCACAGGATCGTGGAAGGGGAACATATTCCGTCTACAAAAGGAGATGTGACTCTGCGTGGAAATTTTCACATGCTGACACCTGATGGAGAATACGTTGGTATTTACAGATATGATATGCCTGTTGCATTCTACACAAACCATATCAATCTGACGTTTTACGAAGGGGAAAATGAGCCGTATGTTATTGATGTGGAAAATCCTCTGTACGGAAAGTCTGCCTGCGGCGTGAGCTGGACTGCTCATACTTTTACCGATAGAGGAGAGAAACCTATTGAAATCCTGATTCATAATCCACATAGTTTTGGAAATGAAACTGCGATTGATGAAATGCTGTCCAACATTACTTTATGGTCAGGCATTGATTTTGAAAAGGAGATTCTTAACAGCGGTGAACTGCAGAGAGATATGGGTATAGTATTGATGCTTGTTGCAGCCGTATTCTTAGGAATTGCGTTGTTCTCGAGCCTTATACACATACCAAACAGCAAAATTATCTGGCTGCTTGGCGCATTCGTTTTATTTGCGGGATTTTACTTTTCGTACAGTGCTGACGGGGTCAATTTCTGGAGTGAGTCAATCATTTCAAACACTACGATCTTAGGCATATCAATGATGATTTACATGCTGTTCTTTTCTATCATCATTGTATATCTGCTGAAAACAACACAAAAGATCGGTAATATCACAGTGAGCCTTTTGGGGACAGCCAATGCTGTATTCTTTGTTTTGCCGATATTTACTGATATTTTCTTTTATGATACATGGCTTTGGTGGATCGCTGCTCAGCTTATTGCAAACACTGTGCTTGCGGCATGTCTGTTAAAGGAGTTTATAACCGTAAAGAAAAAAGAGCGTTTCATCTATATTGTATGTAATATTCCGCTGCTTGCTTTTGTCGGTGATGTGATCGGAACCTGGATCGGCATTTGGAAAGGCGGCGTAATTTCCAAATGTGTTTTCATCATTTTGTTTGCTGTATCAATAATCATGGTGCTGAAGTATATTCCTCAGAATATCAATGCGGCATCAAAGGCAAAGGAACTTGAGATGGAAAAGATCGTGCTGAACTCCAAACTTGCTGAAAGCAGGATCTCCACGATGATGAGCCAGATACGTCCGCATTTCATTTATAACACGCTTGGCAGCATAGAGCATCTCTGTAAATCAGATCCTCTGAAAGCAAAAGAACTGGTACACAACTTTGCCAAATATCTCAGAGGAAACTTTGGTGAACTGGACAACCCAAATCCAATTTTAATGACACAGGAAATGGAACATGTACGCTACTACATCAGTATTGAAAATGTACGTTTCCCGGACATGACATTCACGTTTGAAATGAATTCCGAGGACTTTATTATTCCGGCACTTACTGTACAGCCAATCGTGGAAAATGCAATCAAACATGGACTCATGAAGCTGACGAAAGGCGGAGTCGTTCATGTGAGGTCCTACGAAACCGACACCCATTACTGCATCTCGGTTACGGATAACGGCGCAGGCTTTGATACAAGTGTTTTGACAGATGACAGGGAGCATGTGGGAATCAGAAATATTCGCGAACGGTTAAAGGCGATGGTTAACGGAAAACTTGACATTGAAAGCACACCCGGAGTCGGAACAAAGGTTGTTATATCGATTCCCAAGGAGGTAGATTAAATGATTGCAGTAGCGGTTGATGATGAAGCGTTGATGCTCGGCGCATTGGTGTCGGCAATCGAAGCATCTCAAGATATTTCCGAGGTCGCACAATTTTCCGACTGTGAAGAGGCACTTGCATTTATAAAAAACAATCCTGCAGATATTGCTTTCTTGGATATCAATATGCGCGGTATGGGTGGACTTGCGCTTGCGGAAAAAATCATAGAATTACGCCCTAACTGCAAGATCGTATTCTGTACAGGATATGAGGAATACGCACTGCCTGCATTCAAGCTTCACGCCTCCGGGTATCTGATGAAACCGATTTCGGCTGAAGATGTACAAGTAGAAATCGACAATATCAAAGGTGTGCGCCAAAGGGAAAAGCTCCTTACGGTAAGCTGCTTCGGAAATTTTGAGGTTCATGCAAAAGATGAGAAACTGATGTTCAAGCGACTGAAAACGAAAGAGCTGTTTGCTTTCCTCGTAGACAGAAAGGGCGCATCAATGACGGCAAAGCAGATTTGTGCCGCTCTGTTTCCAGACGATACGGACGATACCAAAAATGCAGCGTATCTGCGCCAGCTTTTTATGGATCTGAAAAACACACTGAAATCTGTAGGAGCGGAGGCGGTTTTATGCCATGAAACTCCGTGTTACCGTGTTGATACAAGCCTTATCAAGTGCGATTATTTCAGCTATCTTGAAACCGGCAAGCCCGAATTTCACGGCGAATATATGACACAGTA
>CALFMA010000653.1 GCA_937880065.1 uncultured Ruminococcus sp. | reverse complement strand
GCGCCCCAGCGGGGACGCATCTGCATGGATATGTCCATGATCGACCTCACCGACCTTCCCACGGTGCAGGTGGGGGACGAGGTGGAGGTGTTTGGTCGCCGCGCCTCGGTGAACGATTTGGCTGCCGCCGCAGGGACGATCCCCTATGAACTGGTCTGCTCCGTCAGCCGCCGCGTACCCCGTATGTATATGGAAAACGGCACAGCTGCAATTATGTGGATAATACTGCTTTATCTGCCGACAACGGCGGTTATATCGTTTATCGGCATACTTTCCGCACGGGAAGTTATACGCAATTCAACGGCATTGCTGAAAAGTACAGTATCATCAGCAGAGCCGCCGCCACTGAAAAGCTACTGCCTGCGGTTTATTCTGCTTACCGTGGGGGCATTGCTTTTATCGGTTTTATATGGTTTAGCAAATCATTTTATTTAGTGTTTTAATGTTTAATGGAGGAAGTTTTAAAGTGGGTTTATTTAAAGGTTATGAAAGTTCTGGTCCCGGTATTTCAAAATATGCTCCTAAGAAAACGGGAATTGCCCTGTTTTTCGATATATTTTTCAGTAAATTCTGGAAGCTTATAGGACTTAATATGCTGTTTTTCATATTCTGCATACCTTTGGTTATAGCTTTATTTGCAATTCTGTTTATAGAAAATGTAAAGGTTATGTTTGCTATAGTTCTTCTTATGGGATTGACTTTTACGGTTTTCATAGGTCCTGCAATGGCGGGAATGACTAAGGTAATCCGCCTTTTTGTATTACAGAAGCACACCTATGTTATACGTGATTTTTTCAAGGGTTTCCGTGAGAATTTCAAAAAGGCAGTTGTGGTAGGTGTACTTGATGTAATTGCTGCATTATCCGCATTTTCTGCATATAATATCTACCCAGACTGGGCAGAGCATTACGAGAATAAGCTGTTTTATGTACCTTTGGTAATTTCAATGAGCGTTGCACTTGTAATTCTTCTGATGAATTATTATGTATTCCTTATGATGACAGCAACGGATTTATCCCTTAAAAATCTTTTCAAAAACTCCTTTGCATTGGCATTTGCGGCATTGAAGCAGAATGTGATTTCCACAATCTTTTTTATATTTTTCGCATTATTTACTGCGGTTATGATAATTATCGCCGTACCTATTGCACTTACGGTTATGCCGTTTTTCCCCTTTGCGGTTTCGTGGTTTATCGTATGTTTCAACTGCTACCCAGTAATTCAGAAATACGTAATCAATCCTTTCTATGACAGTAGGGGCGAGGTTAATCCCGAACTTACAGACGGTACAGATGAAATTGAAGAAGAAAGAGTATTTGAAGATATGGGCGGCAAGGAAAAGCCTATTGAAAAACGCAAAAAGACAAAGGGCAAGAAAATAACTTAAATTATATACCGCACGGAGATTACTTCGGGCGGTATTATATTAGGAGCTGATTTTATGAGGATTTTGCATCTTTCCGATTTGCACATCGGAAAAAGGCTTAAAGAGTATTCAATGCTTGAAGACCAGAAATATATTTTGTCGCAGATACTTGAAATATGTGACAATGAGAAAATTGAATGTGTTGTAATTGCAGGAGATGTTTACGACAAAACTGTTCCGCCTGCCGAAGCGGTAATGGTTTTTGACAATTTTATTTATAGCGTAACGGAGAGAAAAATTCCTGTTGTGATGATAAGCGGAAACCACGATTCAGCGGAGCGAATTGCCTTTGGCGGACGAATTATGTCAGCAGGCGGAGTTTATATTTCTCCCGTATACAGCGGAAAAATTGAGCCTGTTGTATTGGAGGATGAATACGGCGAGGTGAATTTTTATCTCCTGCCATTTGTAAGACCTACTACTGTCCGTCAGTACCACAGCGACCGAAAAATTGAAAGCTTTACAGATGCAATGGAGGCAGTTGTAGACAACATTGAAATTGACAGCACAAAGCGAAATATTATGGTGACGCATCAGTTTGTCACAGGTTCACAGCTTAGCCAATCCGAGGAATTTTTCATAGGTGGCACGGAGAATATTGACGGCGGAATTTTTGAAAAATTCGATTATGTGGCATTGGGGCATATCCACCGTCCACAGTTTGCAGGCAGTAAAAAAATCCGTTACTGCGGCAGTCAGCTTAAATATCACTTTGATGAGGTCAATCAGGAGAAAACTTATACAATTGCAGATATAGATGAAAAGGGAAACGTAAAAATCACGGAAATTCCTGTTGAGCCAATCCGTCAGGTGAAAGCCTACAAGGGCAGTTATGAAAAGCTGACGGACAAGAGTTTTTACGGCAATATTAATACAGAGGATTACATTTACATAACTCTCACCGATGAGGAAGATATTCCCGACGGTGCAAGAAAGCTGAAAAAGATTTATCCCAATTTGCTGCAACTGTTTTATGATAACAGCCGAACAAGAACAACTACGGTAATTCGCAGCGATGTGCGGAATGAAAAACTTCCTCCTACCGAAATTTTTTCGGAATTTTATGAATCACGAAGAAACCATAAAATGACGGACGAGCAGAGGGAATTTATGGAACAGCTTATAAAATCAGTATGGGAGGAGGAAATTTTATGAAGCCATTAAAGCTTAAAATGACAGCTTTTGGTCCATATGCTGAAACTGAGGAAATTGATATGACACGCCTTGGTGACAGGGGAGTGTATCTCATAACAGGCGATACGGGAGCAGGAAAAACTACAATTTTTGACGCAATCACCTTTGCACTTTACGGAAAAGCCAGCGGAAGTTCCCGAAATCCCGATATGTTTCGTTCAAAATATGCCTCATCCGATGTTGATACGGTGGTTGAACTGGATTTTGAATATAACGGCGAAATTTATAAAATCCGCAGAAATCCGCAGTATGAGCGAAAATCAAAACGTGGCGAGAATATGGTACCTGTTGCGGCAAATGCGGAACTTTTTTGTCCCAATGGATACAAAGTGGAAAAGACAA
>CALFMA010000652.1 GCA_937880065.1 uncultured Ruminococcus sp. | reverse complement strand
GATAGGTGCAGAGCTTGTTGATAATAACGGAAATACTCTCTGTATTGAGCAAATTTGCCGTGAAGAGCTTGATAATGAAACTGTAAAGGTTTATAATTTTCAGGTTGATGATTATCATACTTATCATGTAGGAATCGGAGGAGTATTGGTACATAACGCGAATTATCCTTCCAATCGTGATAAATATATGGGTAAAACGCCTAGCAAAAAGTCAAAGGTGGGACAAGAAGTTATAGATAGAATGAGATCTGAAGGAAGAATTAGAGAGGGTGCGAATGGGCTTGAGTTCAAAGCAGGAGATGGGAACTGGTATTCTCTTGATCGTGCTGATATGGCACATATTAAAGATGCCGTATCATGGTGGAATGAAGAGGGTCGAAACTATGGTGCGAAATCTTCAGAAGTTAGAGCTTTTATGAAGGATCCGAATAATTATGAATTAGAACTTGATTCTATCAATCGTTCGCAAGGTCCTCATAATCAAACATATTTGCCCCCGAATAAGTAATATGATTCAGATAAGAGAGGAATTTCTATGGAATTAAATGATAAAGTTTATGATGAAATAAAGCAAAAATGTGCAAGAGGAAATGAACTTGCAGACTCAGAGCAATATCAAGAGGCTCTTACTGAGTTTAGTAAAGCGTTGGAATTGTTGCCAAAACCTGATTATATGTGGGAAGCAGCCACTTGGTTATATGGAGCTATTGGCGATATGTATTTTCAGTTAAATGATTATTCTGCTAGCCTAGATTGTTTTATGAAAGCACAGAAGTGTCCTGATGGTATGGGGAATCCATTTATTTGTGTTAGAATTGGAGAATGTTTTTTTGAATTAGGAAACATAGAAAAGGCAAAACAATATTTAATGCAGGCATATATGCTTGAAGGCGAGGAAATTTTCTTGGATGCTGATCCAAAGTACTTAGCGTTAATTCTTCCTTTGATTTAAAAAAATAAAAGTCAGAAGGGTGAATATTAATTTAGAAGACTATATTGCCAGGTCAGAAATTGTTTTTATGCAGGCGAATTATGTTGCTGCATTAGAAGAGGCTAAGCAAGCAATTAGTATTAATCAAAAATATTCAGACGCATACCAGTGTGCTGGAAACGTCTATATGTCAAAGGCAGATTATAAATAAGTTATTGATTACTATAAAAAACTTTAGAAATATATCCGAGAGGTAGACAGACTGATTCACCTTACAGTAAACGGTGAAACAATTGTAACTACATACGATCACCCGTTTTACGTAAAAGATAAAGGCTTTGTAAATGCCGAACAGCTTTGGATAGGTGCAGAGCTTGTTGATAATAACGGAAATACTCTCTGTATTGAGCAAATCTGCCGTGAAGAGCTTGATAATGAAATTGTAACCGTTTATAATTTTCAGGTTGATGAGTATCATACCTATTTCGTAGGAACAAATAAGACGTTGGTTCATAATGCGGGAGGATATGAAAGAGCTCAAAAATATTCAGATGATTGGTCGGATGAAAGTTTATCTAAAACAATTGATAATATTGCACCTGACGCAAAGCCAGTAAAAACTTCTAGCGGCAAGGAGATATATAATAATCCTAAAACGGGAAAACAAGTAGTATATGATACAGATGGTAATTATTTTAGGATTGAAGATACAAATTTAACTGGGAAAAGAGTATATACTGATATTAATGGAAATCCAATCCCGAATAATAAAATTGTTAATGGAAAACAGATAGGCATTTCAAAATCTGAATATAATCAACTGACACATTTTAATAATATTGATTAAGGAGAGCGTTGAAATGAAGCAAATGGCAGAAAGTAATAATTACCTTATATTAAATGAATACGAAAAAGCTTTTCTCCAACTGAAAGATAACTCTCAATTAATTTTAATTGGTGAATTTTATGGTGATCCAGATGTTGCTATTATTTCAGATGATGAGAACTTTTGTGCGGTTGGTGGAGAAGGTGTAATTATTTATTATTTAAGAGATCCATATGAAGAATTCTCTACAGATTATAAGTCGTCAGAACAGTGGAAAATTTGGGGAAGAGAAGCTGGAAAAGAACCAATGTGGGTGAAAGAAATTAAACAAATTGATAGTAGACACATTCAAGTTGAATTAGAAGATTCTGAGACCATATTATTATCTGTTTACTAAGGTTATCCCAACCAATCCGAATGCACTTTAAACTGCTTGTAAATCCGTTCTTGAAACATATATCCGAGAGGTAGACAGACTGATTCACCTTACAGTAAACGGTGAAACAATTGTAACTACATACGATCACCCGTTTTACGTAAAAGATAAAGGCTTTGTAAATGCCGAACAGCTTTGGATAGGTGCAGAGCTTGTTGATAATAACGGAAATACTCTCTGTATTGAGCAAATCTACCGTGAAGAGCTTGATAATGAAACTGTAACCGTTTATAATTTTCAGGTTGATGAGTATCACACTTATTACGTCGGGAACTGCTGTGTTTTAGTTCATAATGCCGGTGATTTATATAAAAGGGCAGCATTTAGAAAGTCGACGCATGAAAAGGCATTGCGGGAAGCACCAAAAAATCAAAATGGAGAAATGATATGTCCTACATGTGGAAAGAAAATTCAAAGTAAAATAATCCAACAGACTAAAAATGGACCAAGAATTCGTAAAGGATATGATCTGGATCATTATCCAACAACTTGGAATGAAAGAGTAAAAAAGATGGAAGCACAGACTGTTCCTCCTAAAAGAAAAGAAGTACTAAACATCTACAACGAAGATGTCAGAATTCAGTGTCTTGATTGTAACCAAAGTCATAAATTTGAAGGAGTTAAAGGAGATTTTGCAAAATGAATAATCTTGGCGAAAAAATTCTTAATCATTATGAAAATTACTTAGGAAGTTTTATTGGTGCCGACCCTTATGCTGATGATAATTATCAAATACAACTTCTCGGGTTCGATAAAGCGGTAGAGAATTGCTTGCTGTTCGCTACATTCGGGCTATCAAAGTTTACACAATCAGCCAATCGATGCTGTGAAATAATTATGGCATCAGACGATGATTATGACAACTGCGCTGAAATTTTTTATGAACAGTATTTTCTATGTTCTATCAAATAATTTGAAATTTGAAAAGGGACTTTTGATTGAGGGCGCTGATGCTATTGTTGAGAATTTCTCGCACAAGCACAATAAATCCGCCTTGTATTTTACAGAACAATATATTTTCCCAACAACATTTACATCTATTGAAGATAAATGCAAAGTATATATGTGTTTTTTTGTTTCTGAAAAAGAAACTCAATATATCAAGCAATATGGATGTGAACAATTTGAAGATTTATTGGAACAAAAAAACGTTGATGTGATCACCTTAAATCGCCCTTCTATAATTTAACGAGTAAAAAATAATATATAATTTTCTTATAAGCATAAACGGCGATAATTTGATTTTTTTCTGATTGTATCATCGAAGAATGCGAAAAACCTGAAACAGTATATAACTTCCAGGTTGAGGATTATCATACTTATTTTGTTGGTGAGTGCAATGTTTGGGTTCATAATGCAGGCGAATTATATAGAAGAGGCGGATTCAGAAAATCAACTCACGAAAAAGCCTTGCTTGAAGCACCAAGAAATCAAAATGGAGAGATGATATGTCCAACTTGTGGAAAGAAAATTCAAAATCAAATAACGCAACAGACAAAAAACGGCCCAAGAAATCGAGCCATTGCTTGATACACTTAAATATATAGGTTAAGAGGTGGAAAATGAATATTAATATAGATAATTCAACGAATATTATGCGTTGGGAACACGAAAATATTTCATATGAATATATAATTGATTCTACTGGTCGGGCATTTGCTTACATATCTGGCGATTATATTTTTATTGAAATATATAATGAGGGCTGCTCATTGCATAGGGTGATCTCTGTTAAGGGTGAAAATATAATATGGTATAGTGATTTAGGAGAAGTGAATATTTTCACTGATTCGTTGGTTACTCTGCATTTTTCAAGTTTTAGAGATTTATGCGTGGCATCGCCTGGCTATTATGTTTTGACAGATACTCAGTTGATAAAAATAAACAATTTTGGAAAGGAAGTTTCTAAGATCCCGTCTCCTTCGGGATATAAGTTTTCAAGGTTTTTTAGTCCATTTCCGCTATCAGTTATCTGTGAGCAAATTACTGATACATCTGATAAATACGAAAGAAATGAATGGAGATTTGAATTTGATTCGGCACTGCTAGAATGGAAACTGATATCCGTTGTTCAATGATTAGATTTCATATAGATTTTGAAGCTTTGAATAAGTTCTTTACTGAATTAAGAGATTACTTATACCAATCCCTAAAATGTTAGTAGACAAAGATGATGAACAAAAATGCTGTATGTCAAGGCGGACGACGAAAGCATACTGCCGTATGGTGAGGAAGTCCAACGACGACAGGCAGCATTTTTGCCATTAGATTTGTCTACTGTTGTTTTAGGGATTGGTATTAATACTTGATAATCAACAAGCCTTGCCAGTATTGGCGAAGCTTGCGTTTTTTACAGGACACGGTTTTATTTGACGTTTACGCATAAAAAATCCTGACCAAGAACAATATCTTAGTCAGGATAATACATATTAAATTATACGATTATTTAACATTTAACAAATCTTAAATGTATCCATTGAGATAAACGTACCTGTTGACGGGTTCATATATCTCGCACGAAGATAATAAAGACCTGTTGTGCTATCAAGCTGTTCGCCGCAGTATATTTTTATTATGCCACAATTCAACCCTGTTTGTCAAGGCTTTTTCGCATATAAGTCTACTTGCATCATCATAGGTGTATTCAACATATTCGCCATTAGAATATACTGCTTTTTTAAGCCCGTCCATGCTGTCATATGTATATTTACTTCAACGTTAAATTAAAATGCGATCTTATGATTTCGGTTGTCATTTTTCACAACAGTTTTTCTTTCATATTTTTTAATCGGGGTCTTAGGGGTGAAACCCTTAACAAGCGGTTGTACTTTGACGGAATTTGATAAAATGTCCGACAAAGTACCTTGCTTGCTACACTTCAACGGCATTTTTATCGAATGCCGTTATTTTCATTAAATCTTGTTTTTCGTTCAGAT
>CALFMA010000651.1 GCA_937880065.1 uncultured Ruminococcus sp. | reverse complement strand
CATATGGTCGGTGAAATATCTTCCGAAGCCAAGCGCATTCTGATCGGGCTTTGCCTTTCTGTTTTCAACCAATTCGTACCTGATATTAAGCATTAAAAATCATATCCTTTCTTTAGCGGTGTCTTAAACGTTTGCCGCGATTATACTTCCCATTTCGGAGCAGCCGACCTTCTTCATGCCTTCCTGCATGATGTCGCCCGTTCTGTATCCGTCATCAAGTGCCTTGTTGACCGCCTTGAAGCTGATGAAAAGGATAAGAATTACATCAGAAAGCTTATTCAGAATAAGAATTTCCCTGCACTTAACGATTTCCTTGATACATTCGGAAACAACAGCATTACAGCTGCTTTGAAGAAGCTCCCCACACTTTTCGGCGGAGTTGAGGTATTTGAAAAGGCTGAGGAACTTATTCCCGACGAAAATGTAAAGCGTATACTTGACGAACTTCGTGAAATCTACTGCGATATTGCTGAGGTTTACGGCAATGAGGGCAATATTACAGTTGACCTTGGACTTGTAAACAAAACCGACTACTACACAGGCCTTATTATTAAGGGATACCTTAAAGGTCACGGTGACGAGGTTGTTACAGGCGGAAGATACGATAAGCTTATTGCCGATTTCGGCTATGATATTCCTGCTATCGGCTTTGCTGTAAATGTAAATGCCATTTCAAAGGTAATTGAGAAAAACGGAATTCTTCCCTCTGAGCCTGCTCCCGATGTTATTGTATTTGCTGAGGAAGGCTTTGAGGCTGCTGCTATCAAGCAGGCAAGAGAACTTCGTGAACAGGGCTTTATTGTAGAAAATGCATTGTTTACCGATATTGAATCAGTACGTGAGTACGCTAAGGAAAAGAAAATTTGCAAGGTTGTTGTAGTTGACTGCGACAGCGTGGAGGACGAGATATGAGCAAACCTATAAGAATAGCACTTACAAAGGGCAGACTTGAAAAAGATACAGTTGGACTTCTTGAAAAGCTTGGATTTGACTGTACAGCAGTACGTGAAAAGGGCAGAAAGCTTATACTTCCTGTTCCCGATGCAAATCTTGAAGTTGTACTTGCAAAGGCAAATGATGTTATTACATATGTTGAACATGGCGTATGTGATATGGGCGTTGTAGGCAAGGATACAATTATGGAGATGAAAGGCAAGTTCTTTGAACTTGTTGACCTTGGTTTCGGCAGATGTAAATTTGCCCTTGCAACTAAAAAGGGATTTGATTTTTACAGCGGTTACGGTGTAAAGACAATTGCTACAAAATATCCCAATGTGGCAAGAAGTTTCTTTGAGAAAAAGGGAATGGATACAGATATTATCAAGATTGAGGGTTCAGTTGAACTTGCACCAATTCTCAACCTTGCTGACGGTATCGTTGATATTGTGGAAACAGGCACAACTTTAAAGGAAAACGGACTTGAAGTAATCGAGGACGTTGCACCTATTTCCGCAAGACTTATTGTAAATACAGTTAGTCTGAAAATGCGTCAGGCTGAAATTGAAAGACTTATCAAACTTATTGAGGAGAATTTATAAATGAAGAAGATTTACGCAAACGGCACAGATGAAAAGGCATTTCTTGCAGAGCTTAACAAGCGTGCAGGTGAAACAAATAAAAAGGTAACTGAAACAGTTTCCGCAATTATTGATGATGTCCGTGAAAACGGCGATACAGCTGTAAAGAATTATACTCTTAAATTTGACGGAAATCTTCCACAGTATTATGAAGTTCCCCGTGAGGTTATAAATGACGCTCTCACAGAGGCTGATCCCGAATTTGTAACAGCACTTCTCAATGCACAGGAAAATATTGCTGATTTCCACAACCGCCAGAAAGAGCAGGGATTTATTAATCCAAAGGAAAACGGTGTAATTCTCGGTCAGAGAGTACGTGGACTGTCCCGTGTTGGTCTTTATGTTCCCGGCGGTACAGCTGCATATCCCTCCAGCGTTCTTATGAATGCAATTCCCGCAAAAATTGCAGGAGTACAGGAAATTGTAATGGTTACACCTCCCTTAAAGGACGGTACACCTAACAAGGATATACTTGTGGCAGCTGCTATCTGCGGAGTTGACAGAGTATTTATGTCAGGCGGTGCACAGGCAATTGCTGCTCTTGCATACGGTACAGAGGAAATTCCAAAGTGCGATAAAATCGTAGGCCCCGGAAATATCTACGTTGCAACAGCTAAGAAACTTCTTTACGGCGTTGTTGATATTGATATGATTGCAGGTCCAAGTGAAATTCTTGTAATTGCCGATGAAACTGCTGATCCTAAATTTGCAGCGGCTGACCTTATGTCACAGGCTGAACACGATGTTCTTGCATCTTCAATTATGGTAACAACAAGCGAAAAGCTTGCAGATGAAACAATTGCAGAAATCAACCGTCAGAAAGAATATCTTTCACGTAAGGAGATTATCGAGAAATCCTTGGAGGATTACGGTGCAATTATCATTGCTGACAGCCGTGAAAAGTGCGTAGAACTGGCAAATGAAATTGCTCCCGAACACCTTGAAGTGCTTATGGAAAATCCAATGGAACTTCTTGGAAGCCTTGACAATGCAGGCTCAATCTTCCTTGGAAACTATGCGTCAGAACCTCTCGGCGATTACTATGCAGGCCCTAACCACGTACTTCCTACAAGCGGAACAGCACGTTTCTTCTCACCTCTCGGAGTTGCAAGCTTTACAAAGCGTATCAGCTACACATACTACACAAGAGAGGCACTTGCAGAGGCACACGATGATATCGTTCTCATTGCAGAAAAAGAGGGACTTACAGCTCACGCAAACGCTATTAAGGTAAGATTTGAATAATTTTTTATTATCGTTTCTTGTAGGGGCGGATATTATCCGCCCGAAATCTTGTAATAAAAGGAAATCTCTAAAAAATAGATTCTGAAAGATGTGATATATTATGAGTAACAATTGGGAGAGCTATGTCCGCAAGGTTGTGCCATATACACCGGGCGAACAGCCACAGGTAACGGACGTTGTAAAGCTCAACACAAACGAAAATCCATACCCTCCGTCACCCTCTGTAAGGGCGATACTGGAGGATTTTGAATACGGCAGAATGCGTCTTTACCCCGACCCCGATTCATCGGTATTGGTTGACGCAATTGCAAAGAGATACAATGTAAAGTCCTCACAGGTATTTGCAGGAGTAGGCTCTGACGATGTTTTAGCCATAGCCTTTATGACATTTTTCGGCTCTGAAAAGCCTGTGATTTTCCCAAATATAACATATTCTTTTTATGATGTATGGGCTGACGTTTACCGTATCCCTTACAAGCAGATTCCTCTCAACAGCGATTTCACAATTAACAGAGAGGATTACATCACAGAAAACGGCGGTATAGTTATCGCCAATCCAAACGCTCCCACAGGAGTTATGGAAACAATTGAAAACATTGAATATATCGTGAAAAACAATCCCGACAGCGTAGTTATCATTGACGAAGCTTATGTGGATTTCGGCGGTGAAAGCTGTCTGCCCCTTGTGGAAAAATACGAAAATCTGCTTGTGGTGCAGACTTATTCAAAATCACGTTCAATGGCCGGTATGCGTATCGGTTTTGCGATTGGAAGCGAAAAGCTTATAAAGTATATGAACGATGTGAAATTCTCCATAAATTCATATACAATGAATCCAATTACACAGCTTTGCGGTGCGGCATCAATGGCTGACGAGGAATATTTCCGTGAAACCGTTGACAGAATTATTGCCACAAGAGAGCGTTCAAAGGCTCGCCTTGCAGATTTGGGATTCGTATTCCCCGATTCAAAGACAAACTTTATTTTTGCAAGTCCTCAGAAAGTATCTGCACAGGTTATATTTGAGGAACTGAAAAAACGCAATATTTTTGTCCGTTACTGGAATAAGCCCATAATTTGTGATTATCTCCGCATATCCATAGGCACAGATGAGGAAATGGACAGATTATTCAATGCATTGGAGGAAATCATAAATGGATAATATCAGACGAGGTGAAATCACGAGAAAAACCCGTGAAACCGATATTTATATTGTCACAGAGCTTGACGGAAAGGGAAATTCCGACATTGATACAGGTGTGGGATTTTTCGACCATATGCTCACCGCCCTTTCAAAGCACAGCGGAATAAGTATGACTATCAAGGTTAAGGGCGATTTGGAGGTGGACTGCCACCACACAATTGAAGATACGGGAATTGCCCTCGGTCAGGCACTTTATATCGCATTAGGCGGTAAATCGGGAATTGTCCGCTATGGTACGGCATATATCCCTATGGACGAGGCTCTTGCAATGTGCAGTCTTGACCTTAGCAACAGACCATTTCTCGTGTTCAACTGCGATTTTACAAATCAGTCCTGCGGCGGTTATGACCTTTGTATGACTGAGGAATTTTTCCGTGCATTTGCTTTTAATGCAGGAATTACAATGCACATAAATCTGATGTACGGCACAAATGACCACCACAAGGCAGAGGCTGTTTATAAAGCTGTTGCCCACGCTTTAAAGGCGGCTGTGGCTTATAATGCCGACGGAACTACACTTTCCACAAAGGGGGTACTGTAAATGATTGCTATTGTTGATTACGGTGCAGGTAATATTTTCAGCGTAAAAAATGCCCTTGACTATCTCGGACTTGACTGCAAGCTTACATCTGACAAGGACGAAATAAAGGCGGCTGACGCTGTAATTCTCCCCGGAGTTGGTGCATTTCCTGCTGCTATGGTTATGCTTGAAAAAAGCGGACTTATTGACACTATCAAGGAAGAAGCCGCAAAAAAGCCTCTTTTGGGAATTTGTCTTGGTATGCAGATGCTTTTTGAAAAAGGCTATGAATTTGAGGAATGTGACGGTCTTGGACTTATAAAGGGCAGCGTTCGCTATATGGACGAACCCGACCTCATTATTCCACATATGGGTTGGAATAAGCTTGAAAAGCTTAACGATTGCCCTCTCCTTGAAAATATCGGGGACGATGAATATGTGTATTTCGTTCACTCCTACAAGGCAGAGTGTGCAGACGAAAATATAGCCGCATACAGCGAATACGGCGGACGAGTTCCTGCTCTTGTTTTTGACGGAAAATTCGTCTACGGTGCTCAGTTCCACCCCGAAAAATCAGGCGATACAGGACTTAAAATTCTCAGAAACTTCGGAAATTTAATCAAGTAATTTTTTCGGAGGGAAATATGAAAAAATGGTATGATGAAGAATATGAATTTGAAATTGAGGTTGTAAGTTTCCTTCAAGGCAATCATACAGAGAATTACTGTCGAAATGGTGAAGAGGTTGGAGATAAGTACCATTGTACTTATGGCTGTCCCGTAAATAATGAAGGATATGGAATTTGCAGTAAAGCAATGGTAATGTTATATCCTCTTATGGAGTCTATCAGAAGTGGTGGCGATTTAGAAAATCTGGGTGGAGACGGAAAATATAGTAAAAATATTGTCTGTCCTGATGGCTGTGTTATGTTTCGGCTTACTGCAAAGCCACTTGGAAATGAAAATTTTCATAAGGGGGCTTATTGGAAAGACCCTAAAGAAAGTTGATTTATAACAATATACAAAGGAGGACATATAAGATTATTTTACCATAAGGGAGTTTTAGAAGAACCCTCATATAACGAAAGGAAACAGTAAGTAAATGAAAAAGAAAATTACAATTATCTCAGCAATAGTTGCAGTTATTGGAGTAGGAGGCTTTCTTTTTTGGGACAATGCCTATAATTACAATGGCGATAAGTCTTTAGGCAATGAAGGTTATTATGCGGATTTTGATTTGTTTAATGGAGATGATGCATTTGAAGTTCAGCTTGAACAGGGCGAAAAGCTCTATGTTGATGCACATATAGACAAAGGAAAGGCAGAAATCACATTTGGTCTGAAAGATGCGGAAGTGTGCGAGAGAATAAGCAATATAGAAAGCGTTGATACAGCTTTTACAGCAGATGAAAAAGGCAGATATGAAGTAACTGTCAAAGCTAAGCACGCTAAAGGCAAAATAGATATTAAGCTTGATGAACAGGTCAAGGACAAAACGATATATCTTAACAAGTGATACAGGAGGTATAGAATGATTATTTTACCTGCAATTGATATAAAAGACGGCAACTGTGTACGCTTATTCAAGGGCGATTTTTCCACAGTTGAAAAGGTAGCAAGTGATTACCTTGAAACAGCAAAAGGCTTTGAGGCGGCAGGCAGCGAATGGATTCACATGGTTGACCTTGACGGTGCGAAAGAGGGCAGACCTGTAAACACAAAGATTTACACAGATGTTGCCGAAAAGACAAATTTAAAAGTAGAGTTGGGCGGCGGTATTCGCTCACTTGAAACAATTGACGAATATCTCAAAATGGGCATAACAAGGGTAATTCTCGGCTCTGTAGCTTTGAAAAATCCTAAGCTTGTAAGCGATGCTGTGGAGAAATTCGGCAGCGAAAAAATCGTTGTTGGGATTGATGCAATGAATGGTATGGTTGCAACTGAGGGTTGGCTTGAAAGCTCCGATGTGAACTATATTGACCTTGCAAACAAGATGATTGAAGTTGGTGTAAAGTATTTCATCTTTACGGATATTTCCAAGGACGGCACACTCAGCGGTGTAAATGTGGAGCAGTTAAAGGCTCTCGCTGACGCTACAGAGGGACGTGCAAACATCGTGGCAAGCGGTGGAGTTCACACAATGGCGGATATTATAGCCTGCAAGGAAATGGGACTTTACGGCACAATCTGCGGTAAGTCCATTTATAAGGGTACGCTCAATCTGAGAGAGGCTATTGAGTATGCAACTCAGGATTGATAGTAAGTACATCATTTATTGAGGGAGACCCTTTTGAAAAAGGGTCGTCCCTCAAACTCCCTCCCTAAAACTTTTATCTTAATTTTCTCTACAGGGATAAATCCCTGTAGAGAAAATTTAAAACTGAAAGTCTTTGGAAAGGGGTCTGGGGAATAACCTTTCCTCAGAAAGGTTTTCCCCAGTAAGCGTTGTATTTACTCTCAATCACGAATTAAATAAACAAAGGAGGCTTAAAATGCTTGCAAAAAGAATAATTCCCTGTCTTGACGTGCGAAACGGCAAGGTAGTAAAGGGTGTAAATTTTGAGGGAATACGTGATGTTGGCGACCCTGTTGAATGTGCGGCAGAGTACAACGATCAGGGTGCAGACGAAATATGCTTTCTTGATATAACTGCAACTTTGGATAAAAGAAAAACATTAATTCCACTTGTTGAAAAAATTGCAAATGAAGTGCATATTCCGTTTACAGTAGGTGGCGGTATCCGCACAGTAGATGATTTTAAAGAATTACTGCGTGAAGGTGCTGATAAGATTTCCATCAACTCTGCAGCTATTATGAATCCTAAATTAATCAGTGATGCTGCTGATAAATTCGGCAGTCAGTGTGTAGTAGTAGCTATTGATGCAAAGAAACGTGAAGATGGAAGCGGTTGGAATATTTATAAAAACGGTGGTCGCATTGATATGGGGATGGATGCTGTGGAATGGGCCATAAAAGCAGAGAAAATGGGCGCCGGAGAGATTCTTTTGACCAGTATGGACGGAGACGGAACAAAAGCAGGATATGATATTGAATTGACAAAAGCGATTTCAAGTGCAGTAAAGATTCCTGTAATTGCTTCCGGCGGAGCCGGTACCATGGAACATTTTTATGAAGCACTGACAGAAGGTGGAGCAGAAGCTGCGTTGGCTGCTTCGTTGTTCCATTTCAAAGAACTGGAAATTCGTCAGGTAAAG
>CALFMA010000650.1 GCA_937880065.1 uncultured Ruminococcus sp. | reverse complement strand
AAATCCTTTCGTAAAAAAAGTAAAATAACTTTTTTTTCATTATATACCTTTTTTTCGCCGATTTCAAGGATTATATGGGGAATTCCCGAATCATCGCAAAGGGGACTTTTATTATTCTCTGCCGCATCTGCATTGTCGAGAATTGTTTCCATAACCCACTTTGCCTGGGGATTTGTTTCAGCTTCAATTGCCCTGCGGTAGGCACTTTTTTTGTCCTCACGAAAGGTTGAACCTGCCTCCACAAGGGCATTGCTAACCTTTTCAATTATCTGTTCATTTGTCAGCATCGTAAATACTCCTTCCCTTTGCGGCGGCAATTATGGCAGGAAATTTCTCTACCTTTAATATATGTAAGGCTTCCATTCCAAGTTCGGGGAATGCCGCAACCCGCTGTGAAATGGTCTGCTGTTCAAGCAATGCCGTTACGGGAGGAATTACCGCATATACTGAATTATTTTCCGCCAAAGCCTTGATTGTTTCGGGATGAAGTTCACCTTTTCCAAGATGAAGCTTAATTCCGCCTGCGGAAAGAGGAGCAATACTGCTTTCGATTTCAAGCTTATTGCTTGATGTGGGACCAACTCCCGCAGGACTAACTGCCGTGTGGAAAATAACTCCCCCCTGCAAATCAATGCCCAGCTGTGAAACCGTTCCCTTTTTCAGCATATCCACAACTTTAGGGAGAACCGCATCACGTCCGCATATGATTTCTCCCGAAATATAGACCATATCTCCTACATTCAAAGACGAAATGACTTCCTCGGAAAATGGCGTTGTAATCTCCTTTGTCATTTTATCACTCACTTTCGCTGAAAAGTTTCAGATAGCTGTTTTCATTTTCGATAACTCCAAAGGCACGGGAACGCATCATAACCTTTTTCGCCCAGTTTGTATGGGGCTTGATTTCGTTCATTTTATTGGCACTCTGTCCCTTATGAACTCCGCCGTCAGTGCTTTCGAGAATTTGTTTTGCGTCCTCATACTCCTCACGGGTTACAGCCTGCAAGCCGTTTACAAATTTTATATGTGTGGGGTGAATTACTGTTCTGCCTACAAATCCGTTTGCCTTGTCGAGAATGACTTCACGCATAAGACCGTCAATTTCGTGATTTACCAAGGGTTTACGCTTCATAAGATAATCGTCAAGGGTATGTTTAGGCAGTTCCTCAAACATCATTCGCTTGCTTGCACGGAAATATTCCCAAACAGGGCCTGATACCACAAATTCGTTATTTCTTGTGAATACGTTGAGAATATCCGACAGACATTCACGAACTGTCATAATATCGTAAATTGAATAATCAACACCACGGCGAACTCCGAAACAGGAAGAAAAATCAGTTCCGCCTACACGCACCTGCAAAACATAGTCGTAATATTTGTTGAGAATTGCACGGATACTTGAAAGTTCCTGCATACGGCTTTCCTTGAATGCAACTCTTGGGTCCTCGATAATGGGCATACCGTAGAGGATTTCCCCTAAATCAGCACATAAAGTTTTAAGATATGCAAAATATGCCTCGCCGTTTTCGGAGTTGAATTTGGGAAAATTTATACCTGTAAGGGATTTCGCCATATGTGGGGTAAGCC
>CALFMA010000649.1 GCA_937880065.1 uncultured Ruminococcus sp. | reverse complement strand
ACCGTGTAGTTGAAGGATTTATGGCTCAGGGCGGTGACCCTCAGGGTACAGGCATGGGTGGAAGCGAGAATACTATCAAAGGTGAGTTCGCTTCAAACGGTGTTGAAAACAATCTTTCTCACAAGAGAGGTATAGTTTCAATGGCAAGAAGTCAGATGCCTGATAGTGCGTCAAGCCAGTTCTTCATCTGCTACGATGATTCCTGCTCATTCCTTGATGGCAATTATGCTGCTTTCGGTGAAGTAACAGATGGTATGGAGGTTGTTGACAATTTCCTTAAAGTTCCTCGTTCACTCGGCGGAGATGGTGATATTTCCTCACCAAACAGTCCTATTACAATCAAGACTGCTGTCATGATTGAGGATGACCAGAACGGAAATCCCAGAGTTCAGGTAACAATGAACGAATTTTTTGGAGATTGAAATGAATAATATCAATGGATTTAAAAAGCTTTCTACGCCGTGTTACGTTATCGACGAGGAAAAACTCATACACAATCTGGAAATTCTAAAAGGAGTTGAACAGCGTACAGGGGCGAAAATTCTCCTTGCACAAAAGGCATTTTCCTGTTATCATACCTACCCGATTATAAGGGAATATGTATCGGGAACGGCTGCAAGCGGTCTTTTTGAAGCAAAGCTTGGTTATGAAGAAATGGGCGGCGAAAATCACGTTTTTTCTGCGGCATATCGTGAAAGTGAAATTGACGAAATAATCTCCTACTGCGGTCATATTATTTTTAATTCATTTTCTCAGCTTGACCGATACCGTGACCGAGTGCTGAAAGCAGGGAAGAAAATCGGACTTCGTATAAATCCCGAATTTTCCACGCAGGAGGGGCATGAGATTTATGACCCATGTTCACCAAAATCAAGACTTGGAATAACGAGAAAAAATTTCCGAGAGGACGATTTACAGGGCGTAACGGGACTTCATTTTCATACCCTTTGCGAGCAGAATTCCGATGATCTGAAAAAAACTCTTGACGCAATTGAGGAAAAATTCGGCGATATATTGCCGAAAATGGAGTGGATTAACTTCGGCGGCGGTCATCATATTACCCGTGAGGATTATGATATTCAGCTTCTCGAAAGCTGTATTATGAGAATGAAAGAGAAATACGGGCTTGAAGTTTTTCTTGAACCGGGAGAGGCTTTTGCCCTTAATGCAGGCTATCTTGTAACGGAGGTGCTTGACCTTACGGAAAATGATATGCCAATTGCAATTCTTGACACATCGGCGGCTTGTCATATGCCCGATGTCCTTGAAATGCCCTATCGTCCGCCTCTTATGAATTCGGGACAGGCAGGGGAGAAGAAATTCACATATCGGCTTGGCTCACAGACCTGCCTTGCAGGGGATTCAATTGGCGAGTATTCCTTTGATGAACCCCTGAAAATCGGTGACAGGCTCATATTCTGCGATATGGCGATATATTCAATGGTGAAGAACAACACCTTTAACGGTATGCCCTTACCCTCCATTTATCTGAAAAAATCGGGGGGAGAAATAGTGCTTCTCCGACAGTTCGGCTATGACGATTTTAAGGAGAGATTGTAATGACGAATATTTATTTTGTCCGTCACGCACAGCCTGACTACAAATTCCCCGACCCTGCAAACCGTCCGCTGACGGCAGAGGGGGAGCGTGACTGCGGAGAGGTTGTACGTGTTCTCCACGATATAAAGCTGGATTATGCTATTTCAAGCCCCTATATCCGCAGCTATAATACAATAAAGGCGGCGGCAGAGGAGCATGGGCTGGAGATACATACGGATTACCGTTTGCGTGAGCGTAAAAACGGCAAAAACAGCAATAATATGGAAATGTTCCAAAAACGCTGGGCGGATATGACCTACAGCGAAAGTGACGGCGAGTGTCTGAAAGACGTGCAGGACAGAAATATTGAGGTAATATCTGCAATTCTTGACGAGCATGAGGGGGAGAATATTATTCTCGGCACTCATGGAACGGCACTCAGCACCATTATGAATTACTATGACAAATCCTTTGGTTTAGAAGGATTTCTGCGAATTATCGATTATCTTCCCTATGTGGTGAGGCTTGGATTTGAGGGGCATAAACTCGTTGAAAAAGAGGAGCTTCTCATTATTGAAAAAGAATTTAATGGATAAAGAAGGAAAGAAAATGAAAAGTGAAATTCTTGAAAAGTATGAAATCATAGACGCTCACGCACATATTTTCCCCGAAAAAATTGCGGAAAAAGCAACGGCAAACGTGGGTAAATTCTACGATTTGGCAATGGATAGCTGCGGTATGAGTTCAAAGCTTATCGAGGAGGGAAGTGCTGTGGGAGTATCGGAATATCTCGTATGTTCCACCGCAACAGTTCCTCAGCAGGTTAGAGTTATCAACAGCTTTATTGCGGAGGAATGTGGAAAATATCCCCAGTTTTTCGGATTTGGCACAACTCATCCCCTTTCCGAGGATATTGAGGGGGATATTGCACAGATTAAGGAACTGGGACTTCACGGAGTAAAACTTCACCCCGATTTTCAGAATTTTGATGCGGATTCTCCCGAAGCATTCAGAATTTATGAGGTAATCGAGGGAGAACTGCCCTTGCTTATCCATTGCGGTGACCCCAGATACGACCATTCAGCACCTGCAAGAATAAGAAAAATCTGCGAGAATTTCCCGAAACTCAAATTGCAGGCGGCTCACATCGGCGGATACTGCCGTTGGGACGAGGCACAGGAAATGCTCACAGGCTTTGAAAATCTCCGAATTGACATTTGCAGTTCCCTTGGATTTATGACAGCGGAAAAGGCAGCGGAGAGAATACGTGGATTTGGCGTTGAAAACAGCTTTTTCGGCTGTGATTTCCCGATGTGGAACTTTGCGGAGGAGCTTGAAAGATTTTTCGCTCTTGGTTTCACCGAGGAAGAAAATAGAATGATTCTTTCAGAAAATTTCAAGAGATTTTATAAGTAAAGTGATAAGGGCGAGTATTTCATATTATTCGCCCTTAATTATATCGAAATATTATATGGACACTATATATATATATATATATATATATAATTCATATAAAATAAGCAATGATATTTGCACAAAACTATTGACATATTTCACCAGATAATGTATAATATAACTATCATAAGACAATAAGCCCAACGACACAGACATCAAGGAGGAATTACTATGAAAAAATTTTTAAGCAGCATAATTTCAACAGTACTTCTGACAGCCTCGTTACCTGTAGTAACAGCAAATGCAGAGGACAAGCTGACAAAGGAAGAATTTCTTGACCTTGTGGTATCGGAAACAGAAGATTTTTCTGACGGCGGATTTATTTACGGCAAGGATTTGAAATTCGACGCAATTCCCGACGGAAACACCTATACATTAATTGTATATGGCATAAAGCAGAAGGATTACATCCGCAATGTTGGTGTAACTGAGGGCGTTATGGAGATAAATACAACAGAATACAGAGGTGCAGGTGCTCCCGAATTTTACAGCGGGTGTACTTTGTCTGTATTGCCGATAGAGCAGGAAACTGATATTAAGGATAGTTTTACATCTCTGAACGGTTTTACAGTGGTATTCTACATAGAGAACGTATTACCTGGCTTTTCTGCACCTGCTGAAAGCATTGTAGAAGCGTCACTTTACAGAGATTATGAAATATCAAGCTATATTTATCCCGAGATTACAGCAGGAGATACAGACGGCGACGGAAGTATTACTGCTTCTGATGCTTCAAATGTACTCCTTGCATATGCATATTCATCTACAGGAAAAAAGCTTACTTTAAATATGACACAGTTTGACTACAACAATGACGGAATAATCAATTCCGCCGATTCTTCCGCAATTCTTGCAAAATATGCAGAGTTATCCACAAGCAAATAAATTGACTGTATACCGTTGTTTTGTATATGCAAAAAGTATATATTTCGACAAATTCAGCTGATGTCAAAAAATGGCATCAGCTATTTTTATAGCAATTTCGCTATTGACTTTCATATGAAATTATTGTATAATATTTACATAGTTTTTATGAAAGGAAGCAAAAAATGAATAAGGAAGAATACATAAATTCCATAAAAAAGGTTATCATAACAGAGGAGCAGATACGTGAAAAGGTGAAAGAGGCAGGAAAATATGTTGAAAGTCTTTACGACGGAAAGCCCATTTTGTTGATTTCCATTCTCAACGGCAGCTTTGTATTTGCAGCTGACCTTGCAAGAGAAATCAATGTTCCCTGCGAAATTGCCTTTATGGTGGCAAAAAGCTATGTAGGCTCTGAGTCCTGCGGTGATGTGAATATTACCCTTGATATTAACAAGGACCTTTCGGAATATAATGTAGTTATTGCCGAGGATATTGTTGATACAGGAAGAACTCTTAAAAAAGTATGTGAAATCCTCAAAAGCAGATCCCCCCACAGCTTTAAGGTTGTAAGTTTTCTTGACAAGCCTAAACGCCGTGTAGTTGATTTCAAGGCGGATTATGTGCTTTTTACAATTCCCGATACTTTCATTGTGGGATATGGTCTTGACTACAACGACTATTTCAGAAATCTGCCATATATTGCCGAGTTATAAGGAGAAATTATGAATACAGGAAAAAGAAAAGTAGTGCTTATAGGTACGGGTATGGTTGGTATGAGTTTTGCATATGCTCTTGTAAATCAGGGCGGAATCTGCAATGAACTTGTACTTATTGATATAAATAAAAAACGTGCCGAGGGAGAGGCTATGGACCTCAATCACGGTCTTGCTTTCGGTAAAACAAATATGAGAATTTATGCAGGGGAATACAGCGACTGCAAGGACGCTGATATTATTGTAATTGCCGCAGGTGTCGCACAGAAAGAGGGCGAAACTCGCCTTGACCTTTTACAGCGTAATGCCAACGTTTTCCGTTCAATTATAACTCCCGTTGTAAAATCGGGATTTGACGGTATATTCCTTGTTGCTACAAATCCTGTTGACATAATGACAAGAGTAACATATGAACTTTCAAGATTTGGTGCGGCACGGGTAATCGGTACGGGAACTTCTCTTGATACTGCTCGTCTGCGTTATCTTTTAGGCGATTATTTTATGGTTGACCCTAAAAATATTCACGCATATGTTATGGGTGAGCATGGTGACAGCGAGTTTTCTCCAATTTCACAAATGCTCCTTGGAACTAAGCGTATTTCCGAACTTCTTGAGGATAAGTGCAACGGCTACTGCACAGAGGATTTAAAGAAAATCGAGGAGCAGGTGCGTACTGCCGCATATAAGATAATTGAGGCTAAAAATGCAACTTATTACGGCATAGGAATGGCTATAACACGTATTGTTAAGGCTATTTTAGGCGATGAAAACAGCGTTCTTACCGTTTCAGCAAAACTTTGCGGCGAATACGGCTGCAAGAACGTATTTGCGGGAGTTCCATGTATAATCGGCAGAAACGGTGTCAAGGAGGTTATTGAGTTATCTCTTACAGATGAGGAACTTGACAGTTTCCGCAATTCTGTTGATATTCTTGATAAAAGCTTTGAGGGCGTAATCTGACGCTGAAAGGAAATTTATGAAACTGTTGAAAATAGCTGCGGCATGGGTATCATCAGTATTTCTTGTCGGCTGTATAGATATAACCGTTTCTGATTATACACCCTCAATATCAGAGGAGCAGGAAACGGCTGTATCAGATGTATATATGGACGAGCAGGCGATTTACGACGGTCTTACTCAGGAAATGGCAAAGGGAAATCTGCTTATTGACCTTGACGGAAGGCTTGAAGATGATGTTCTTACAGCAGCGTTAAATCGTATCAGACATGATTTCCCCGAATATTACTGGATTGACTATGAATATTATGTAACAAAAACAACAATATCGGGTTCACCTGAAAGCTTTACAACTACGGTTAGTTTTCACGGTGCTGATGCTTATGATTCGCAGGTTATTCTGAATAAACTTTATGAAATCGAAGCTGCCTCAAATGAAATTTTATCGTCAATGCCCCAGGGATTGGACGACTTTGAAAAGGCATTATATGTCCATGATTACATTGCCAATAATACCGTATATTCAACAGCTAAAATGGGCGTAGAAGAAATAGGCACATGGGATACAGCCTATGGGTGTCTTGTTCTTGGAGATGCTGTCTGCGGCGGATATGCCAATGCTTTTTCTTATGTTATGAAGCGTCTTGGTATTGATTGTGGAGTTGTCACAGGTGATGTTGCCGATGAAAACGGCGAAAGTGTCGGTCATGCTTGGAATTATGTCATGATAGACAATATATATTACTGGCTTGACGTTACATGGGATGATACTGATGACGAGTCAAATCCTGTAAATCATACATATTTTCTTATTGATGATATGCATATGAATAAAAATCGTATACTGCACAAGAATCAGTTTTTCGTTCCTACGTGTTTTTCTATGGATCAGAATTATTTTGTCCGTTATAACAGTTATCTTACTGTTTATATTGCAGAAGATGTGGGAACGGCTCTTATGTCCTCTCCGACTGAAAGAAAAGTTGAGCTTATGTTTGCCTCAGAGCAGGCATATCGTGATGCCTTTACCAATCTTTTCGATAACGGAGATTTATGGACTCTTACAGAATATGCTGACATAGGTGAAAAAGTAAGCTACAGCAAATACGATAATATGTGTGCTATAAGTATACAATACTAATCCCGAAAACATCAGATTTGTCTACCAATATTTTAGGGATTGGTATAAGGGCATCTCTAAAAACCCCTTTTTAGAAAAAACAGCTAAGCACGACATCTGCTGCGTCAACCTCCCTTGGAGTGCGACAGCACGCCTTCGGAAGGTTTCCTTGTAGCTGTCATACCTATCTGTTTTTTCTTTAATCAAACGAGTTTTTAGAGATGCCCT
>CALFMA010000648.1 GCA_937880065.1 uncultured Ruminococcus sp. | reverse complement strand
CAGACCCTACCACAACTACTACAACAACAACGACTACAGAGCCAACAACAACTACTACAACAACGACAACTACAACAACGACTACAACCACAACAACGACTACTACGACAACTACAACCACAACAACTACTACGACAACCACAACTACTACGACAACAACAACGACCACTACTACCACCACTACAACAACTGAGGCTACAACCACTACAACAATGCGTGAAATTGTACTGCCCGGCAGTGAGGAATTAACAACTACTACAACAACAGAGCCTACAACGACTACTACAACCACAACTACAGAGGAAACAACTACAACAACTTCCACTACAACCACTACAACCACTACAACTACTACCACTACTACCACAACTACAACAACTACTACAACTACCACCACAACTACAACAACAACGACAACTACTACAACAACTTCCACCACCACAACAACTACAACAACAGGAAAAGCTACTGATTCACCTAAGACAGGCGACGGCAGAGGAATTGCAGTTGCAATGGCAGCACTTGTAGTTGCATCAGGTGTATTTGCAGCAACAAGAAAAAGAGATGAATAATTAAAATTATCCGTGCAGAATCCAAAAGGTTTTGCACGGATTTTTATTTTTCAAAATCATTGACAAAAATATAACAGTATGGTATAATGTATGTATAATCTTCGGGGCAGGGTGAAAATCCCTACCGACAGTACAGCCTGTGAGCCGCTTATGCGGTTGATTCGGTGAAATTCCGAAGCCGACGGTGAGTGCGAAAACTTCGCATAAGTCCGGATGTGAGAGGATTATCTGCTGATAAGACAGATTTCGTCCCCGATTTTTCGGGGATTTTTTTGTTGAAGGAGGTATGTATGTACCACGAGAAATTTATGGCGGCGGCAATTGAATTTGCAAAAAAAGGCATAGGATTTGTAAATCCAAACCCAATGGTGGGAGCAGTAATAGTCAGAAACGGTGAAATAATCGGACAAGGTTATCATCGTAAATGCGGAGAGCTTCACGCCGAGAGAAATGCTTTTGCGGATTGCGACAGCCGTGGAATTGACTGTACAGGGGCGGATATGTACGTTACCCTTGAACCCTGTTGTCACTACGGAAAAACGCCTCCTTGCACAGAAGCGATTATAGAGCATAAAATCAAGCGTGTATTTATTGGCTCATCAGACCCTAACCCGCTTGTGGCAGGAAAGGGAGCCGCAATTCTCCGTGAAAAGGGAATTGAGGTTACTGAGGGTATTTTAAAAGAGGAATGTGACAGCCTTAACGAGATTTTTTTCCATTACATCACGAAAAAAACTCCCTTTGTAACTATGAAATACGCAATGACTATGGACGGGAAAATTGCCTGTTATACGGGGAAATCACAATGGATAACAGGTGAAGCGGCAAGGGAAAATGTTCATCTTGACCGTTTGAAGCATATGGGAATTATGGTAGGAGTTGGGACAGTTCTTGCGGATAATCCAATGCTTACCTGCCGTATTGAGGGCGGAAAAAATCCTGTTCGTATTGTATGCGACACAAATCTGCGTACTCCGTTGGACAGCAATATTGTCCGTACAGCTGGGGAAATTCCCACAATTATTGCCTGCTCAAAGGGCGATACAGCGGCATTTGAAGCGGCAGGCTGTCAGATTGTGCGAGTTTCCGAAAAGGACGGTCATATTGATTTGAATGAACTGATGATTATTTTAGGCAGGGATTTCAAAATCGACAGCATTCTTTTAGAGGGCGGCGGCGAGCTGAATTGGTCAGCCTTGAAATCGGGCATAGTCAGCAAGGTGCAGACTTATATTGCCCCTAAGATTTTCGGCGGAAAGACTGCTCCTACAGCCGTTTCGGGAATTGGTGCGGCTTCTCCCGACGAGTGCGTAATGCTGTATGACAGGCAGATTAAGACAATTGGCGGCGATATTCTCATAGAAAGCAGGGTGAAAAATGTTCACAGGGATAATTGAAGAAATTGGCACGGTGAAGAATATTCAGCGTAACGGCAGCAATTCTTTTATTGTCATTGAGGCAAAAAAAGTGCTGGAGGACGTTCACCTTGGGGATAGTATCGCTGTAAACGGTGTTTGTCTTACGGTAACGAAAACTGACGGAAGTATATTTCAGGCTGATGTTATGAATGAAACCCTCAGCCGTTCATCTTTAGGGGAACTCCGTCAGGGCAGCAAGGTTAACCTTGAACGTGCTATGGCGGCAAATGGGCGATTTGGCGGCCATATCGTTTCGGGGCATATTGACGGTACGGGAATAATCACTGATATTGTCAATGACGGAATTGCCATATGGTACACGATTTCGGCAAATGCCGATATTATACGGTATATCGTGGAAAAAGGCTCAATTGCAATTGACGGCATCAGCCTTACCGTAGCAAGAGTAACTGACAGGGATTTCAGCGTATCTGTTATACCTCATACCGCTGAAATGACCATTCTTCCCACAAAATCAAAGGGACAGAGGGTCAATCTTGAAAATGATATTATAGGAAAATACGTGGAAAAGCTTATGAAGCCTGCTGAAAAATCGCAGAACAGCGGCATTGATATGTCTTTTCTTTCATCAAACGGGTTTGTTTAAAATTAAAGGGGATTTTATTATGAAAAAGTTTATTTTAGCATCAACAGTTTTAGCCGCAATGGCTTTAAGTTCTTGTTCCGTAAAAGTAAACGGCAATGATATTGAAGTGAACAATGACTGGAAATTCAAGCAAACTAAGTCGGAAACATTGAATATTGAGCCTGAAAAGGCAACAAAGCTTGATGTCAATATTAATGTGGGCAAAATCAGCGTTGAATACGGCGATACAAAAAATGTTGACGTAGATGTGAAATTCACAAGCAATGGTGTAAATGAAGATAAGGTTAGTGCTGCCATTGAAAATGCAAAGATTATCACAGAAGTGAAAAATAAAACGGTTTATATCAAATCGGTTGAAAAGGATTTTGATACCCGTTTTGTAAATCTGACAGCTGACCTTGAAATCACGCTGCCAAGCGAATTTTCCGACTTTAACATTGAATCCGATGTGGGCGATATTCACCTGAATAAGCTGAAAGGTTCATTTGATGTTACAGCTGATGTGGGAAATGTCAAGCTTGACAGCCTTGTGGGCGATTTCAAAGTAGATGCAGATGTTGGAAATATTGATTGCAATAATTTAACAATTAATGGGAATTCTGAAATTAATGCCGATGTGGGAAATATCGACATTTCCCTTGAAAGCGTTGATGAATGTAATCTTCAGCTTGTTGCAGATGTGGGAGATATTGATGTAGATACACAGGGACTTGATTTTGAAGAAAAATCCGAGTCGAAAGATTATGTTGGCAAGAAACAAGTAGTTGTAATTGATGATAAATGTAATGTTACTCTTAAAGCTGATGTGGGTAGTGTTAAAGTAAATAAATAAGATTGAGGAGAATTTTTAATGTTTCAGTACAATACCGTAGAGGAAGCTCTTGAAGCTTTAAGAAACGGCGAAATTATCCTTGTTACCGATGACGAGGACAGGGAAAACGAAGGCGATATGATTTGTGCCGCTGAATTTGCCACAACGGAAAATGTCAATTTTATGGCGGCTCAGGCAAAGGGCCTCATATGTATGCCTATGAGCATTGAGCTTTGTCATAAGCTTCATTTAGGGCAAATGGTTGATTATAATACAGATAATCACAGCACAGCCTTTACTGTATCAATTGACCACGTTGAAACTACAACGGGAATTTCCGCAGAGGAGCGTGGATTTACAGCACGTATGGCAGTTGCAGATGATGCAAAGCCCGAAGATTTCCGCCGTCCCGGTCATATGTTTCCGCTTATGGCAAAGAAAAACGGCGTTCTTGAACGTGAGGGGCATACAGAAGCTACAGTTGACCTTATGCGTCTTGCAGGCTTGAAAGAATGTGGTCTTTGCTGTGAAATTATGCGTGATGACGGCACAATGATGCGTGCGGAGGAATTGCAGAAAAAGGCTGTAGAATGGGGAATGAAATTCATTACCATTAAGGCTCTGAAAGAATACCGCAAGGTTAACGAAACCCTTGTAGAACTTGCCGCAGATACGAAACTTCCCACGAAATACGGCGAATTCCGTGCCGTATGCTTTGTTAATAAGCTTAACGGCGAACATCACGTTGCACTTGTAAAGGGCGATATTGGCAATGGCGAAGACATTCTCTGCCGTGTACATTCTGAATGTCTTACAGGCGATGCTTTCGGCTCACTCAAATGCGATTGCGGTCAGCAGTTTGCCGCAGCTATGACGCAGATTGAAAAAGAGGGCAGGGGAATTCTGCTCTATATGCGTCAGGAGGGCAGAGGAATCGGACTTGTAAACAAGCTCCGTGCCTATGAGTTGCAGGACGGCGGAATGGATACCCTTGACGCTAATCTTGCTCTTGGCTTCCCCGGGGATATGCGTGAGTATTACATCGGTGCACAGATTTTGCGTGAACTTGGCTGTAAGACTCTCCGACTGCTGACGAATAATCCCGAAAAGATTTACGGTTTAAGCGGATTCGGGCTTGAAATCAAGGAGCGTGTGGCTATTCAAATGGACGCTACGGCTTATGACTTGTTTTATCTCAAAACTAAGCGTGACAGAATGGGGCATATTCTTGATTACTGATTGGCGGTGAGTAATTATGAAAGTTTTGTCGATTATTATTTTATCGATAATGGCAATTATATTTGTATTATGTTTTTGTGATTATTTTGTTTATCTCAAACGGGTAAAATATGCTGAAAATAAAGTAAAGCTAAAGGGTACCAATTATAAAACGAGTATACTATGGTGTGCGTTGAGTATCGGCTGGATATTAATATCAAGTTCACGATATAAAGAGGCTCGTATATGCGGCGATAGGAATGAAGCAGAATGGAATCTGGTTGTTCTAATAGTCTGGAGTATATGCTTGTTCTGCTATCTTTTCGGACTTTTGTTTGTAAGGTATATTTACCTAACAGATAATTCTGTAATAGTATTCGGCAATTTTAAAAAGATGTGCCAGAAATCCAATTATAAATATCTGATTTCGGAAAATGGCGAAATACTTGAATTGTATTATAAAAATAATGATATTCCGTTAAGATATAAAATAATTGAAGATAAAGAACGCTTGGCGTTGATATTAAAAGAAAATTATGAGCAGTATTGCTCTGAAAACTGATTAAAGGAGTATTATAAAATGAACATTTACGAAGGCAATCTTATTCCAAAGGATGTAAGAATAGGAATCGTAGTTGCACGATTCAACGAGTTTATCACAAGCAAGCTTTTAGGCGGAGCTGTTGATACTCTCAAAAGACACGATATTTCCGAGGATTCCATTGATATTGCGTGGGTACCGGGAGCATTTGAAATTCCCCTTATTGCAAAGAAAATGGCAGACAGCGGCAAGTATGACGCTATAATCTGTCTTGGTGCAATTATCAGAGGCAGTACATCACACTATGACCTCGTATGCAACGAGGCTGCAAAGGGAATTGCTCACGTATCACTTAACAGCGATATTCCTGTTATGTTTGGTGTTATCACAACTGAAAATATCGAGCAGGCTATCGAGAGAGCAGGCTCCAAGGCTGGCAATAAGGGCAGCGAGTGTGCAGAGGGTGCAATCGAAATGATTAACCTTATCAGAGAGATTGAGGACTAATGGCAAATCTTATTTTTGACTACGACGGCACACTTCATCAGTCAATGCTGACCTATGCCCCAGCATTTCGTGCAACCTGTAAAATGCTTGCGGATAAGGGCTATATAGCTGAAAGGGAGTTTACCGACGAGGAAATCAGCTATTGGTTAGGCTTCAATTCAACGGATATGTGGAATAATTTTCTCCCCGATGTGCCTGCTGATGTCAAGGAAAATGCCCGTATATTTTTGGGGCAGGATATGGGACAGCGTGTGGAAAATGGCGAGGGAGCGTTATATCCCCATGCCGAGGAAGTCCTTGCAGAATTGAAATCACAAGGGCATACTTTGATTTTTCTAAGCAATTGCCGTGTGAAGTATATGGAGCGACATTCGAGGGTGTTCAGACTTCAACGATTTTTCGATTATTTCTACTGCTGCGAGGAATTTGATTTTATCCCGAAATATCAGATTTTTCGCTTGTTTAGCTTGCAGCATAAGGGCGAATTTATCGTAATCGGCGACAGATTTCACGATATTGAAACAGCTGAAAAGAACGGCTTGAAGTCAATCGGCTGCGGCTACGGTTACGGAAAAAAAGGCGAATTATCGGCTGCGGATATAATTGTTGACGATATAACTGAAATTCCCAAAGCCGTGAAAAATTTACTTGTATAAAAAACAGCGTACCGAAAATTCAATCGGTACGCTTTTTGTTATGTGCTTATTCATCAATATTGAAAATCTTTGTCTTGAGTCTTTCCTCGAAAACTTCAACGGGGAGAGGCTTGTCAAAGCGATAACCCTGTGCGTAGTAGCAGTTGTTTTCCTTCAAGAATGCAACGTGCATACGGCGGCTTCTCAATGGGCGGACTTTCAACATGGTGTGTAGCTGATCACGATATGGATCTTGTTGGTTACTTTATGCCGCTTTCAGGCAATAACTGGGAGGGTATGAGCACACTCACAAAGGCTATTGACAGTCACGGCTTCAAGCAGAATGAATACTTCATTCTTGCCGCAACAGGCGATGAGGATATTGCTTATCCTAATATGCGTCCTGAAATGGAAAATCTTAAATCACAGACAAAGTATTTCACATACACATCCGATTTCTCAAAGGGCAACCTCTACTGGCTCGTTGCTCCCGGCAAGACTCACTGGGGGGGGTTTGTAAGACATTACGTTTACGATGCACTTCCGTATTTCTTCCATGAAAATCAGTAAT
>CALFMA010000647.1 GCA_937880065.1 uncultured Ruminococcus sp. | reverse complement strand
TGTCTAAATATGCGGCAATTTTTTCAACTCTGCCGAATACACCTTCGTCTATAAGCTCTTTTTCGCTATTTTCAATAAGTTCTTCTAAAACTTGATCTAGTAAGTAATTTAAGCAGTCTCCAATTTGTTTTCCTTCAAATCCTAAATGCATTAAATCATAGCCATTAATGTCTAAATCTTTAATAGCTAAATTTTTTAATTGTATTGCGGCTTGATAATGCCTAGCTGAATCAAACTCTTTAATAGTACTAAGCGCATTAACAACATATTCACTATAATCAATTATTTCCATTTTTCTCATCACCTAATATTACTTTTCTGCACCGCCTCCAATTTTTCCTGCACTTTCACCAGTTTCTCACCAACGCCTCTACTGTTTTTCCATCCATAAAGGTAACCTCTATCTTATCATGCTGCAGTACAACTACCTTCTGCACAATCTTTCTCACCAACATATCGTTATACTGCTGCAAATTCACATCTTGTTCATCTATAAACTGCAACAGTTCTTCATCTATATTTTCAAATATCAAATCCGTCTTGTTCATTCTGCTTATGTTTTGTTTTTTTCCGTGCAGTTCTTTTAACTGTTCTTCTAGTTCTTTAAACTTCGTATCAAAATAATCCAACTCTGCTGATGACATACTTAATAGCTCAGCTAGATTTAACACCGCCTGCTCTAAATTTTGAATCTGATTGTCAATCTCTTCTACATTATCTTTTTGCTCAATATTTGCCGTTTCATTAATTCTTTCTTTTAAAAGCCAGCGAAGGTCATCTTTGTTATCAATATAGTTGTTCATTGCCCGTACAATTGCTTCATGCAATGCAGTTTCATTCATTGTCGGTGAATGGTTACAATACTTTGTTCCATTATTTAATCGATTGATACAACGCCACACTATCTTTTTCTTCCCGTTTTTTGACCATGTTACTCGCCTGTACGGTGTTCCACATTCGCCACAAATCATCAATTCACTCAGTGCATACTGTCCACTATATTTGCCTTTGCGAATTCCTTGAGTAGTATCATTACTTTTCTTGGCATTTCTTCTTGCAAACTCTGCTTTAATCAGATACCCGGTCTCTCTTGAGCGAATTGCTGGATGATGATCCTTCACATAATATTGCGGCAATTCGCCTTCATTCTTTTTCACTTTATGCGTTAACATATCTTCTACAAACGTTTTCTGCAGCAAAACATCTCCAAGATATTTTTCACTCTGCAGTATGCGTTTAATCGTTCCTGTCTGCCATGTATCTTTCCCCTTTGGAGATTTTATTTTTTGAGACTCTAACATTTTTTTAATTTGCAATATACTCATTCCGGAAAGAAAGGCCATATCTATTAGATTGATGACTCTTGCTCTTTCATGATCAATTAACCACTCTCTATTTTCACCCATTTTATAGCCCATAATATTATTACAGGACATCATCACTTTACCTTCTTTAAAACTATTCCGTATAGACCAAATAATATGTTTACTAATGCTTTCACTTTCTGCCTGTGCAAAGCTGCTATATAAAGTTAAAATCACTTCGTTTGCTGCTTCCAAACTATTGATGCCTTCTTCTTCAAAATAAACTGCTACATTCTTTTCTTTTAATCTTCTCACATAATTCAATGAATCTAATGTGTTTCGAGCAAATCTGGAAACTGATTTTACTAAAATCAAATCAACTTTACCTTCGTCACATAATCGCATCAATTTCAAAAATTCTGTTCTTTTTTTCGTTTGCGTACCAGATATCCCTTCATCAGCAAATATGCCAACCATCTGCCACTCTGGATTGTCATTTATTCTTTTCGTATAGTACGACACTTGATTTTCGAAGCTTGATTCCTGTTCTTCTTCATCAGTACTAACACGGCAATAAGCTGCTACACGTTTTTTATTAACAGATGGTACTTCTCCATTATTGTGTCTGCTTTGTTTGTTCGCCGGTATTCTTGTTACGATTCTAGCTTCTGTTTCCATTTTCTCACCTCGTTATCATATTATTTTTCCGTTCAACATTTCAAAATGTACTTGTCCACTTGAGGCAAGCAGTATTTTTTTAACACTTTTATTTATCAATTCGAAATCTATCTCTTGTATCACATCACATTCACCATATAACTTTATTAACATATCTGTATAATAGGTATCATCCATTGCACTACAGTGCTGATATCTCATTGCTGCCGCTGCAAAAATCAGTTGCTCGATTTCACTATCTGACTTCTCTTTTTTCTGTATCTCCTGTATGATTTCATTATTTGCCTGCATAATTGCTAGAGATAGCTCAAAAGGATTTTCTTTTTCTATTTGCAACAGCTCCGGCTTTTGAATAATCTGATTTGTTCTTTCAATAATTTCGTTTACCAAAACATCATCGGTAATAAATCCATTGGTTGTCCTGCCTTCCTCCTGACATTGCCAGTTAATCGTAGATCCGGGATGCATTCTAATAATTCTACTTCCACAATGATAGCAATATAATTTTTCTCGAATTTCTTTTGGCCACTCTTCTCTCACTGCTACTTGTTGTGCTTTTTGTTCACGTTTGTTTTGTACAGCTTCGTATAATTGTCTTTCTATTATTTGAGGATACCCTTTTGCACCACAATATTCTTCTCTATTCAGAATACGTTGTACCATATTCTTATTCCACGCAGTTTCATCGGATCGGTATTTTATAGGACAGCTTTGCAATGATTCCGTTAACGTTTTATAAGAATAGCCGAGTAAATATTTCTCATATAACCAAACTACTATTTCTGCTTCTGACCGATTGATTGTTCGTTTACCATCAACGATGCAATACCCAAACAGCAACCGTCTATTTTTCTGCTGCTTTTTACACGACATCATGACTTTATCACTTCCTCTAACTGAAATCCGCTAATCAAATAAAAAATAATTTTCCCCTCTCCGGTTATTACAAGCTTATCAATAACCTGTTGGAATAATTGCTCGGGAAATTCCAACAGTCGTTCTGGCCCTTTTTCAATAATACTTACTAGGTTTTTCACGCGATATATTGTTTTATTATTTTTCAGTTGCTGTATCTCATCTCTGTTTTTCAGTTGCTTTAATTGCTGCTCTAACTCTCGAATTTTTTGCATAAAAACAGCAGACTCATAGTGACCTCGGCTTTGCAGCTGATTTAGCACTTGAATCTGCTTCTGAATTTGCAGTATGTTTTTTTCATTTTCAATTTTGGCTTCCATGAATGATGGATTGCCATACAACATTTCTAACTGTTGCTGAACAGGAACTAAAACCTTTCTATAATTATTCTTCAGTCTGTGATACATTGTAATAAATGCATGATAAATTACGATTTCTTCTACCGCTTTTACTGTACACGCTTCACTGTTTTTCGAATGTTTTTGACATACCCAGTACGCTTTTTCACCACTGATTTTATATCTCATTTTTGTACCACATTCGCAGAATACTTTATCTGTCACAATCCGCTTTTCTTTTTCAAGAATTACTCCTGTTTTCTCCTGATTGAATCGGTACGACACCTTTTCTGCCGTTTCTTTGTCAATCATTGCTTCTTGTGCATTATGAATATAAAACTGATCTACTTGCCCTAAATTTTTTACTCGTTTATACGGAATTGTATCCGTGGTATATGTCTTTTGTACAAGAGCATCTCCTGTATATTTTTCGTTTAACAAGATAGAGCGAATGCCCCCTGCGGTCCATACACCCTGATTTGTATCTTTAGGTGCCTGAAAATAGTTTAACATATAAGCTATTTCTTCACAGCTCATTCCGGAAAGCCACGCTTGATTAATCCATACTACAACAGGCTTCTTATTTTCCTGTAGTATCAGATTATTATTTTGCAGCCAGTAGCCATATGGGGCACTTGCAGTAATAAATTGCCCCATTTCCATACGTTTTCTAATCCCCCAGCGAATACGTCGAGAAATCGCACGAGACTCTTCTTCTGACATAAGATTATAAAAAGTTAAAAATACTTCATCACGAATATCTTTTGTTTCTATCCGCTCTTCTTCAAAAATAACATTCACATTCAACTTTTTCAATTCACGAATATAATAAAGACCTTCTTCTGTATTTCTTGCAAAACGCGAAACAGATTTTACTAATATGATATCTATTTCACCGGCTTCACAATCTTTCATCATTTGCTGAAAGCCAGGACGTTTTTTTGCA
>CALFMA010000646.1 GCA_937880065.1 uncultured Ruminococcus sp. | reverse complement strand
GTGAACGATTGAGGGTTCACAGTCATTTACATCATAATCGGTAAGGGGACATTTTGTAGTTCTGTCCGCACCTGCCTGAAATTCGCCGTAAAAGCTGTTTATATCCTTGATAAATTTTCTGTTGAGCAGGTGGAGCGGAATATTCTGAGGACAAACTCTTGTACATTCGCCGCAGTCTGTACATCTTCCTGCAACGTGAAATGCACGGATAATGTGGAACATCTGCTCCTCAAAGCTGTCAGCAGCGGCTTTCTGTGCAATACCCGACTTTGGATTGTCAAATACGCAGTTTTCACAAGTACAAGCAGGGCATACATTACGGCAGGCATTGCAGCGGATACACTTTGAAAGCTCTCCCTGCCAGAAATCGTATCGCTCCTGTGCTGTCATATTTTCAAGCTTTTCAACCATTTCAAAACGCTTGGAATTGAGAATTGTACCCTCATCGCCTATAAGCTCGTCATATTCAACGTGGAGTTTGCTCTTGCAGTTGGAGCATTTTTCGCTTACAGCCTCGTAATATGGCATAGTTTCTGTGCCGTAGAGAGTTTCGATTTTAAGAGTAAATCCGTCCTTGGAAACTCCTGTAATTCCGTTTATGCCCTTTGCCTTTATCTTTTCAACGTCAAGCTTCGGACCGCCGGGGATACCGATAACGTACACGTTTTCACGGATAATTCTATGCTCGTTCAGAAGCTGATTGAAGCTGTATGTATCGCAGGGTTTGAGGAATGCAAGAATTTTTCCGTCCTTGCGTGATTCTTTTATGAGATATTTTGACAGATTAGCCTGTGTGAAATCGTCACAGACAAAATCTCTTTCAAGCTCCTCTGCTGATTCAAATACAGCAGGTGAGGAATCGTATGCAAATTCGCCCTTTTTCCAGCCCATTACACGATTTACCGTGCCGTCGGCAAGAAGCTCCTTTGCTCTTTTTATCATTGTTTCCTGCATCTCAGATCCTCCAATCTGCGGTTAGGGCCAAGCTTTCTTACATCTTCGGTAAACTGATTCATTACAGCTGCAAACTTTGCTCCCTCTGCGGCAGATACCCATTCAAGACGGGTTCTGTTACGCTCAATTCCGAGGAAGTCAAGCATACTGTAGAGAAGTGTAATTCTTCTTCTTGTGAAATAGTTTCCCGATGTGTAATGGCAATCTCCGGGGTGACAGCCGCATATAATTACGCCGTCTGCTCCCCTCTGGAATGCACGGAGAATAAAAATCGGATTAACTCTGCATGAGCAGGGTACACGGATTATCTTTACATTTGCAGGGTAATTAAGTCTGTTTGTGCCTGACAAGTCTGCTCCTGCATATGAACACCAGTTACAGCAGAAAGCAACGATAACAGGCTCAAAATTTTCATTTACTTGCATATTGCGTCTACCTCCGACATAATCTGGCTGTTTGAGAAGCCGTTGAGATCCATTGCTCCCGACGGACAAGCAACTGTACAAGCGCCGCAGCCCTGACATACAGCAGGATTAACGCTTGCCACACGGCGGATAGCCGTTGTGCGGTCGGGCATTCTGAATTCCTTGTCCTGATATGTGATAGCACCGTATGGACATACCTTTTCGCAGGAAGAACAGCCGTTACACATAAGCTCATCGCTGTGGGCAACACATGGGTTGCAGGTGATGCTGTTCTTGCAGAGAAGTCCGATAGCCTTTGCAGCTGCGGCACTTGCCTGTGCAACTGTTTCAGGAATATCCTTTGGTCCCTGACAAGCTCCCGAAAGGAAAATACCTGCTGTTGCGGATTCCACAGGGCGGAGCTTGGGGTGAGCTTCGGTGAAGAAATCGTTTGTATCCATTTGTGTTGTAAGCATTGTTGCAAGCGGACGAGCTGTTTTATCAGGCTCAATTGCAGTTGCAAGAACAACCATATCAGCGTCAATGTGAAGCTGTTCATTTGTAAGCAAATCAGATGCCTGAACGTCAATTTTTCCGTCAGCCTTTGGATTTACCTTGCCAACCATACCCTTGATGTAGTGGACTCCGTACTGCTCAACGGCACGGCGGTAAAACTCGTCAAAGTTCTTACCCGGAGTACGCACATCAATATAAAATACGTAAACTTCTGTATCGGGATATTTCTCACGGATAAGCATTGCGTGCTTTGCGGTATACATACAGCAGATTTTGGAGCAGTATGGCTTACCCTTTTCATCGTCGCAGCGTGAACCTACAC
>CALFMA010000645.1 GCA_937880065.1 uncultured Ruminococcus sp. | reverse complement strand
GACGTGCATAGCTGTTTTTTCTCAAAAGGGGTTTTTAGAGATGCCCTAGAGATACCCTATGTTTATCACTTAAAAAGGCAGGTAATTTTATGAAAATTTTAGTAGTCGGATTGGGACTTATCGGCGGTTCGCTGTGTAAGGCATTGAAAAAATACACATCTCATTTTGTTGCAGGCTGTGACATAAACCACGATATTGAGTTTTCAGCTCTCCGTGATGTTGCTATTGATGAAGAATTCAACGGAAATTTCAGCGGATTTGACCTTGTGATTGTGTCGCTTTTCCCCGAAGCATCCGAAAAATATATGCTCGAAAATGCCCATAAATTCAGCAAAGGAACTCTTGTAACTGACGTCTGCGGTATAAAGGGCAGTTTTTCCTCACGAATGAACCAAATCGCAAAGGAAAACGGCTTGTACTACCTCGGTATGCACCCTATGGCAGGTAAGGAATTCGGCGGTTATCACAACAGCAGTGCTGACTTATTTCAGAATGCAAACTTTATCATTACTCCCTCCGAAAACAGCAGAACAGAGGATTTTGAAACTCTTGCAAATCTTGTAAAGGAAATCGGTGCAGGTAAAATTGTAAATACTTCCCCCGAAAATCACGACAGAATGATTGCCTATACATCGCAGCTTGCTCATATCGTTTCTTCCGCATACGTTAAAAGTCCTCAGCTTGACCTTGAATGCGGATTTAGCGGCGGCAGTTTTCAGGATATGACACGTATTGCAACTATGAATGAAAAAATGTGGACTGACCTCTTTATGCAGAATAAAGAACATCTCATTTTTGAACTTGAACTTCTTATCGAAAATCTTGACAAATACAAAGCAGCCTTGAAAAATGGCGATTCCGAGGAAATGCTCCGACTTATCGCTGAGGGCAGAAAGCTGAAAGAAAATAACCTCCGTCACCGTCAGGGACAGCCAAACTAATGCTTGACAAAGCGTAATTTATATGTTATAATTCAGGTAAGAACTGATGTTCTTAATCCACTAAAAGGAGAATTTTTTTGAAAAATACAACTAAAAAGGAGATAGCAGCGTAAACGGGCGGTTTGCGAATTCTATCTCACACACAAACCTCCCGTGTTTCGGTCAATACATTTCAGGAGGAAAAACAATGAATAACAATGACTATATTATCCGTTTGGAAACAAAAAAAGACTATTATGAGGTTGAAAACCTTGCTCGTGAAGCGTTCTGGAATTTAAGCGTTCCCGGCTGTAATGAGCATTACTTCATTCATCTGCTGAGAAAGCATGAAGCATTTATCCCCGAACTTGACTACGTAATTGAGATTGACGGCAAAAT
>CALFMA010000644.1 GCA_937880065.1 uncultured Ruminococcus sp. | reverse complement strand
GTGTAATGAGCGCTCACCGTACCCCCGCAGAGGCTGCCGAATTCGCTTCAAATGCAAAGGCAGAAGGCTTCGGTGTTATTATCTGTGCCGCAGGTATGGCTGCTCATCTTGCAGGTGTTGTTGCAGGTCATACAACACTGCCTGTAATTGGTATTCCTATGAAATCCGCTGCTCTTGAGGGTATGGACGCACTTCTTGCAACAGTTATGATGCCCCCAGGAGTACCTGTTGCAACTGTAGGTATTAACTGTGCTAAAAATGCGGCAGTTCTCGCAGTTCAGATGCTTGCAATTTCCGATGATGCACTTGCTGAAAAGCTTGCCGCTGAGAAAAAGGCAATGGCTGAGGGCGTTATCGCAAAGGATAAGGCTTTACAGGACGAAATTGCCAATATATAATGAACAGTTTCAATACAGTTCTTTTTGATTTGGACGGTACGCTTACCGATTCCGCACCGGGTATCATAAACTGTTACCGCCACGCTCTCAATGTTATGGGCTTTGACGAACCTGAAGATATTATGCGTGTGGTAGGGCCTCCGCTTTATAATTCCTTTGCGGAATTATGCGGAATGAACAGCGAGCAGGTGCAGGAGGCTGTGCGTGTTTATCGTCAGCGTTATGCGGATACGGGACTTTTTGAAAACAATGTTTATGACGGTATCCCCGAAATGCTGAAAAGGCTGAAAGACAGCGGAATAAAGCTTTGTGTTGCCACAAGCAAGCCTGAGATATTCGCTGTGAAAATCCTTGAGAAATTCGGTTTGGCTGAATTTTTTGATGTTATCGGCGGAGCTGATATAAACGGCACACGAAATGCAAAGCAGGAGGTTATTGAGTACGTTTTAAGCCGTGCGGGAATAACCAGCCGCACCGATGTGCTTATGGTTGGCGACAGAAGCCACGATATAATCGGTGCAAAGCAATGTGGCTTACCGTGTATGGCAGTTCTCTGGGGCTATGGCAGCTGTGAGGAATTTGAACAGCACAAAGCTGATATTATTGTCAATACACCACAGGAAGCTGCGGAAATTATAATTACCCATAAACGTCAGACAGGCGTTTAATATAATTCTCAGGAGGAATTTTAAATGCAAAACATTGTAAAAATGGATCAGCTCTATGAGGGCAAGGCGAAGAAAGTTTACGCCACAAACGATCCTGACTGCGTAATCGTTGACTACAAGGATGACGCAACAGCTTTCAACGGCGAAAAGAAGGGTACAATTTCAGGTAAGGGTGTCATCAACAACAAAATGACAAACTATATGCTCGCTATGCTTGAAAAAGAGGGTGTTCCCACACATCTTGTAAAGGAAATCAGCGACCGTGAAACAATCGTTAAAAAGGTTTCTATCGTTCCTCTTGAGGTTATCGTCAGAAACGTGGCAGCCGGAAGCTTCTCCAAGAGAATGGGTGTTGAGGAGGGTGCAAAGCTCCTTTGTCCTATCCTTGAATTCAGCTATAAGAATGATGATTTAGGCGATCCTTTTATCAACGACTACTATGCACTTGCATTGGGTATTGCTACAAAGGAAGAAATCGACACAATTACTAAGTACGCTTTCAAGATAAATGAGTTTATGGTAGACTTCTTCAAGAAGCTTAACATTGACCTCATTGACTTCAAGATTGAATTCGGTAAGACATCTGACGGCACAATTATCCTCGCTGACGAAATTTCTCCTGATACTTGCCGTTTTTGGGACAGCACAACTCACGAAAAGCTTGATAAGGACCGTTTCCGCAGAGATATGGGCGGAGTAGAGGACGCTTATCAGGAAATCATGAAAAGGCTTATGGGTGAATAATAATGGGCGGATTTTTTGGAGCAGCCACTAAGAATGACTGTATAACAGATGTATTTTTCGGCACGGACTACCATTCACATCTCGGAACAAAACGAGGTGGTGTGGCTGCATATGATGCAGAAATCGGTCTTCAAAGAGATATTCATAACATCGAAAACTCACCTTTCAGAACAAAGTTTGAGGACGATGTTATAAATATGAGGGGAAAACTCTGTATCGGCTGTATCAGCGACACAGACCCCCAGCCTATTATGGTGCGTTCAAAGCTTGGACTTTACGCTATCTGTTCAATCGGTATTATCAGAAATGCCGAGGAACTTACAGATGAACTTTTGCAGAATGGCTGTGCGAATTTTGAAACAATGAGCAGCGGAAATATCAATTCAGGTGACCTTATCGGTGCGCTTATAGCACAGAAGGACAATTTTGTTGACGGAATCCGCTATGCACAGGAAAAAATCGAGGGAACAATTTCCCTTATCATACTCACAAAGGACGGAATTATTGCCGCCCGTGACAAATATGGCAGACTTCCTGTCGTAATCGGCAAAAGGTGGGACGGCTACTGCCTTTCCACAGAATCTTTCGCTTTCCAGAAATTGGGATATGAAACACATATGGAACTTACCGCAGGAGAAATTATAAAAATGACTTCCGACGGCATTGAAGTTCTTGCAGAGGGCGACCCATCACAGATGAAAATGTGTACATTCCTCTGGACATATTACGGCTATCCCACAGCTTGCTATGAGGGCGTTAATGTTGAGGTTATGCGTACCCGCAACGGCGAAATTATGGCTGAAAATGATATAGCCGCAGGCAGACTTCCCGATGTTGACTATATCTGCGGAGTTCCCGATTCAGGTACTCCCCACGCTATCGGATATGCCAACAGAAGCGGAATTCCTTTTGCCCGTCCCTTTATAAAGTATACTCCCACTTGGCCAAGAAGCTTTATGCCTACAAGTCAGAGTATGAGAAATAAAGTGGCAAAAATGAAGCTTATTCCGGTTCACGAGCTTATTGACGGTAAAAAGCTGCTTTTCGTTGATGACAGTATCGTAAGAGGCACACAGATGCGTGAAACAGTTGAATTCCTCTATGCCAACGGTGCAAAGGAAGTTCATATGCGTTCTGCTTGTCCCCCCATTATGTACAGCTGTAAGTATCTTAACTTTTCACGCAGCCATTCCGAACTTGAACTTATCGCAAGACAGATAATCCACGAGTTCGAGGGCGAGGAGGGCGTTAAGTATCTGGCTGAATACAGCGATTCATCAACTGTAAGAGGCGGAAAACTCCGTGATGAGATATGCCGCAGATTAAAGCTTACATCTCTTGAATTTCAGACTCTCCCCGGCAAGGTAAAAGCCGTGGGACTTCCTGAATGTAACCTTTGCACTTACTGCTGGAGCGGTAAGGAGTAAAAGAATACCATAAAATAACTGGAGGATTATATTATGAATAACAGTTTTTCCGAAAGCTACAAAAAGGCAGGCGTTGACGTAACTGCCGGTTATAAGGCTGTTGAGCTTATGAAACAGCATATTGCAAGAACAACTCTCCCCGGCTGTATTTCAGGCATCGGCGGCTTCGGCGGCCTTTTCGAGCTTGATATGACAGGTATTTCCAAGCCTGTACTTGTATCGGGTACAGACGGAGTTGGTACAAAAATCAAGATTGCATTCATTATGGATAAGCATGATACAGTTGGTATCGACTGTGTTGCTATGTGCGTAAACGATATTATCTGCTGCGGTGCAAAGCCACAGTTCTTCCTTGATTATATCGCTTGCGGAAAGAATATTCCCGAAAAGATTGCTGAAATCGTTTCAGGTGTTGCTGAGGGCTGTGTACAGGCTGGCTGTGCTCTTATCGGCGGTGAAACTGCTGAGCATCCCGGACTTATGCCTGAGGAGGAATATGACCTTGCAGGTTTCTCTGTTGGTATCGTTGACAAGGATAAGATTTTAAAGCCTGATACACAGAAGGCTGGCGATGTTCTTATTGCTATCAAGTCAAGCGGTGTACATTCTAACGGATTTTCACTTGTAAGACGTGTATTTGACGTAAACGAGCAGAACCTTGCTATGCATTTTGATGATTTAGGTGCAACTCTCGGTGAAACTCTCCTTACACCTACACGTATTTACGTTAAGGCTATTATGAACCTTATCGAAACAGTAAATGTAAAGTCCGTTTCCCACATCACAGGCGGCGGATTCTATGAAAACATTCCACGTTCACTTCCTAAGAATCTTGCAGCTAAGATTGAGCGTAATGCAGTACAGGTTCTTCCTATTTTCGACCTTATTGCAAGAAGCGGAAATATTCCTGAGCGTGATATGTTCAACACATTCAACATGGGTGTTGGTATGATTGCCTGCGTTGACAAGAACGACGCTGACAAGGCAATTGCAGCTCTCAAGGCAGCAGGCGAGGACGCATATGTTCTCGGTGAACTTGTTGAGTCAACAGAGGGCGTTATTATTTGTTAATAGGCTAATCCATAAAGATTGGAGTGCAGGCATATGAAAAAATTTCTTACGGCAATTACAGCAGCGTTTGTGACGGCTATGGGCATTTCTTCTGTGCCTGCACTTTCAGCAGGTACGCCAATGGATTTCACAGGCGATGAGCGTGTTGATGTTTACGACCTGATTTGTGCAAGAAAAAGCGGTCTTGAAGCGGAAAAACTCAATCTTATGGCGGATTTTCTCCTTGGAGTCGGTGACGGCTATAAAGATGAGGAAATCGGAGATATTCCCAATGATTTCACCATAGACGAAAGCTGTATTCTTGAACCGAAAGGCACGATACATACAGGTGACGGTACATATTACGGCGGCGGATATGTTGGCGGCTGTGCAATGCTTGACCCCGTTTCCACCGATTACTGGATTGTGGCGATGAATCTTGCTGATTACAACGACGCACAGCTTGCAGGCGCTTATCTTGAAGTTACAGGCGAGCTTGGCACAATAAATATGCTTGTTACGGATTTGCTCCCCGAGGGCAAAAAAGGCGACCTTGACCTGTACGTTGACGCATTTCCGCTTATAGCACCAAAGGAAAAGGGCAGAGTTCCCGTGTCGTGGAAGATTATTCCCCTTGATACAGCTGAAAATGCACCTGTGTGCTATAAATGGAAAGAGGGTACAACTGAATTCTGGTGCGGTGTGCAGGTGAGAAATCACCGTTATCCCATAACAAAGCTTGAATATCTCAATGAAAACGGCGAATTTGTGGAAATAAAACGCCGTCCCTACAATTATTTTGAATCAATGGAAATGGGAAAAGGTCCATTTACATTCAGAATTACGGATATTTACGGACAGGTTATAATTGACGAAAATATTCCGTTGTCTACTGATGATTCGGTAATAATCGAGGGACACGTGCAATTCCCTAAGTAATGACAAATTGCTCCATCAACTAATTCTTGAAGAATTATATGAAGGGCATCTCTAAAAACCCGTTTGATTAAAGAAAAAACAGATAGGTGCGGCAGCT
>CALFMA010000643.1 GCA_937880065.1 uncultured Ruminococcus sp. | reverse complement strand
AATAATAAACTTTCCCATTTTTTTCAAAACCTTTCTGGTTATTTCCGTTATCCGGTAATTCAATTATACATTATTTTTCTTCAAATGTCAATATTATTTTGTAAATTTCGCCTTATTATCATAATGGGTTAACATAAATAAAAGGGTATCGGCTGAATGAACCGATACCCTTTTAGCTTATGCAGATTTTGTGGGAAGACTATTGATTAACTTTGCGTCAAGCTGCTGAATTGCATATGCGTCAGCAACTGTGATACCGTCGCCGTTGTTGCAGCAGTCAGCGTTCTTCTTACCATTTTTTGAAATGGGGTACTTGTCGCTGTTGCTGAGTGACTGTAAAATTGCAGATGCATCGGCAATTGTTACCTTGCCGTCGCAGTTAGCGTCGCCCCAGAGGATATCGCCATCTTCTGTAGTATTGTTGTCCTCAGTAGGCTGTGTAGGCGCTACAGGCTTTGTTGTACCGTCCTCAGGCTTTGTGCCGTCAGGCTCAACACCCCAGATAAGTTCATCATCTGCGTAAAGTGTGATAAGCTCTGTAATTGCAGCAGCATCATTGTCATCTTCAAAGCTTACAAGCTCTGCATAGCTGTAGTCGTTTGTGGAATCCCATACTGTATCGAATGTTTCGGGGTGCATCTTGTTAAGCAGACCAAACTGATATACACGGCTGCCGTAGAAATCGCAGTTCTGCCATGAAATTTCGATGTAGTATGTACCCTTGTCGTCATACTTCACAGGCTCAGAGATGTGTGCCTCGTTCTTGCCGTCTGTGAAGCTCTTTTCCTGGTCGTAGTCAATACGAGTTTCGATAAAGCTGATATCCTCGCCCTTTTCAAGCTGTTCGCCGATATTGAAGTAATATCTTGCTTTGAGGTTGCTCTCGAATTTAGGAGGATTTACTGTTCTGTTGTGAACAACAATTTTAATCTGAATACCTGCGTCAGTTTCCTGTGATTTACCGCCTGAAATGTAAAGACCTGTGGGAAGTGGATTGCCGTCAGCGTCTACCTGGTCATAGCCGATAGCGTTTGCAGACATATCGAAATTGGGTTTGAGGTAGTTATCCTTTTCATGCTCCTTGCCCTCTGCACCGTAGAAGTGGTAAAGTCCTGCAAGGTCGCCGCAGAAGCCAGCGTTATAGTCGTCAGTAACTTCGTTGTAGATGTAGTCCTTTGTAATATCGCTGTGGAAGTCCTTAAGGTCAGGACCGCCTACGAGAGCACCCCAGAGTGTGTGAACCTGAACCACGGGGTCTTCCATGCTCTGTGTAGGTGAACAATGTGATGAACGGTGGTGAGGCTGTGAAGCGAAGTTTGTGCCGTAGCCAACTTCATAAGCGTAACCCATGGGGTTGTTGCCGAGGATATATGCCATCTGTGCCTTTGCCCATTCAGCGAATGTCATATCGCCTGTTTCCTTTGCGTATACCATAGCCTGAAGTCCTGCTGCTGTGTTGTAACGTGCAGAACCGTAGCCTGATACAACTGCCCAGCCCTTAGGTGACTTAGCAATAAAGTCGCTGCTTGTTTCGCTGTCGGGGAGGTCGGGAATCTGATCGTATGTCATAGGAGTATTCCAGAGGTGGTCGTCCATACCGAAATACTTGTGAGTTCTTACAGGCTCATAACCCCAGTCAGAAGTATCTGTAGCCTTTGAAGTACCTGACCAGAATTCGAGGTTGTAGCGGAAGATATACCAGTCACGTGCTGTATTTGTTACAGGAGCAAGCTTAGCGAAAACTCCACCCCAAACAGTATCCCAGCAGTGTACCCAGATATTCTGCCAGCAGTTGCCTGTATCTGTGATGATACGCTTCATATAACCTGTGTAAGGGTGAGCACCCATTTCGCCCTCGATAGTTTCATCAACAGCGATAATATCCATGATGTATTTGTCGTAAGCAGCCTGTTTCTGAGTTTCGTCCTCAGCAACGCTTGCATAGTAAAGCCATACAGCAGCCCATGCGAGTTCATCATAGTCGTAGCTTGAAGTATAGAAACCGCCGTCATAACCAAGGCTCTTTGCAGTTGGAACCATACCGGGTTCCCAGTCCTCAATGTGAGTAGCAACAGCAAATTCATAGAGAGCCTTTGCGTATTTCAGGTTCTTTGCTGCGTATTCGGGGTCTGTATCCTTGAAGTTAAGATAGTTTACAGCAAGTGAAGCTGCTGCACCAGCTGCCTGGTCGGAAGCGGGCATTTCCTTTGTTGCGAAATAAGCAGGACGCTTAACACCGCAAGAGGAGGAAGCAACGAATGTGCCGTCAACCTGCAATTCGGGAGGACACCAGTAGTTATGGTCGTTATTACCCTCACCAACCTGATAGCAGTAAGCAATAACTTCGTCCTTATCGTTCATATATGTGGCTTTCATAAAGTAATCGTTAGCCCAGCGGAGTTCGTCCTCAACGTGCTTGTCAAGTCCAAGGTCAGCATAGGAATCACGGAATTCGTAATAACCCCAGCCGAGAGCTGCTGCGGAATAGTTTTCGGGCATACCGAACTGAACGTGGTCACCTGCATCGTGGAAACCGCCTGCTACGTCAACGCAGCCGTCACCGTCGGGGTCGAGAACGTCCTTGTACTTATCAATGAATGACTGTGAAAGGTTAGTACCTACAAAGTCATCTGAAATACCTGCAACAAGCTCAACCTTTGCGTCGTATGTATGGCAGTCGCCTCTCCACTTATAGCGGTTGTTTTCGTTTACTTCAGTTCCGCACATATTAGCGTCGTAGAAGTAAATGGAATACTGCAATGCACGAGCGTAGTCGATGTCAAGACCTGAATCGTTTGCGAGAGAATCTGCAATCTCCTCTGCGGCATTTACGGCAGGGGTGAGGGCTGTAAGCTGAGAAGCAGCAACAGCGGCACACATAGCTGCGGAAATGACTTTTTTAAATGTTTTCATTCTTAAAACCTCCGTTTTCTTTCTTTTAATCTCATTTAATTAATTTAATCTTATCCCTCCATAATTAAATGAGATTAATCAACATTTGGTATACTTATAATAACATACTTTTTCACAAAATGCAATAGCTTTGTTGCGATTTTTTTGAAAAAAAGTCATTTTTTGCGGTTGACCTGTTCAATTTTTGCTGTTTTGCCCTTTCTTAAAAGAAGTTTCACGGAGATTAACAGAAAGAAAATTCCTCCTGCAAAGAGGAAAACTGAGGGAATTGCAATTCGCTGACCGCTTACACGCTGAATTGCAAATGCCTGAACAAGGTTGTCGGCATTGTGAAAGGTGAGGTCGTTTTCCTCAGCATATCGTGAAGCGGCGGATTTTTTGCTGCCTAAAATTGTAAATTCCTCGATTTGAGATGCACCCGAATCCGTGGGAGTATAGCCGATTGAGCAGATGCCCAGCTGTTTCACCGATTCGGGAATGTACATGGATTTTATGCCGCACATATAAAAGGAACAGTCGCCTACGGATTTGAGGGATTCCCCGAAAGAAACTGTTGAAAGGGAAGTGCAGCCGCTGAAACAAAAATCGCCGATTTCTGTGATATTGTCGTCTATCTCAAAAGTGGTAAGGCTTGTGCAGCTGCGGAAACAGGAGTCGGGAAGTCGTGTGAGATTGTCGGAAAGGCTGACGGCGGACAGCTTTTCGCAGCCGTTGAAACAACCCATTCCCACCTCTTTCACAGAATCGGGGAGAGTTATGCTTTCAAGGGAAAAACAGGCGTAAAATGCGTGATGTCCGATTTTTTCAATGGAGTCGGGGAGTGTGATATGTTTCAGACTTCCGCACTCATAAAAGGCATTGTCACGGATTTCCGTCACACGGCAGCCCTCCACAGTCTGCGGTATTTCAATATAAGTCGGCTCGCCCTCAAAGCCTGTGACGGTGGCTTCGTTGTTGATTATTGTATAGACGTAACCCGATTTTGTATCGGCGGCACAGGCGGAAAATGGCGGCATGGCTGAAATGGCAAAAGTTGCGGCAATGGCGGTTAATTGGCTTAAAACAGCGATTTTTTTCATATGTATCTCCTTTTGAATTTTTTTCTACGCTATTATTATAAAGTATAATCGGCAGGTGGGTAAAGCCAAAAATTCCCCGTTAAATCAGCCTGATTCAACAGATTTTCGTCCGAATTTACGGAAAATCCGACTCTGCGGCATAATTTTTTGTCGTAAAACAGGGGAAAGTGAAGAAAATTTCTTGAATATTCATAGGGTTTCCGCCAATTCTTTCTGTGAGGTGATTTTTATGAAAAAAACGGGCAATTTAATTCTCCTTTTCGGATTGCTTTTTACAATACTTATTTCGGATTTATCGGGATTTATCCGTGACGGCAGGCGGCTTGAAAGCCTGCGAAAAAGCGTTCTGCGGCTTCATATTCTTGCGGATTCCGATGACGAATATGCCCAGTCTTTGAAGCTGAAAGTCCGTGACGGACTGCTTCAATCGGGAATTTTCGAAAGCTGCGATACCCTTGCGGAGGCGGAGTTGACAGCTTTGGAAAATCTTGATATAATAGAGGAAAAGGCAGAGGAAATTCTCCGTGAAAATGGCTGTAAACTCTCTGTTTCAGCTGAACTTGCGGACGTTGAATTTGATGAGCGTGTTTACGGCGATATAACAATGCCTGCGGGGGAATACCGTGCCTTGCGTGTGAAAATTGGCTCTGCACAGGGAAAAAACTGGTGGTGCGTTATGTATCCGCCGCTGTGTCTGCCCCCTGCTTGTGAGGATAAAGACGGGGAAAAAGATGATGTGAAAGATGCGGAAAAGGTTGAAAAATCCCCAAATGCCGAGGAGTTTTTCACCGAGGAGGAACAGGATATTCTCCATTATCCCGAAAAATATGAAATTCGTTTTGCTGTGTGGGATAAAATCAAGGAGCTTATTGACAGATATGTTGTGCAGAATGACGAAAATGAATTAAACCCTTGACAAATGGGGGAAAAAGGTGTATACTATTTGAGTAAGAAAGCAGAACACATCCGTTCTCACCGTAAGGCTAAGCTTAAACGGTCAATATGTAAATCTCTAATAGGATAATTGCGTATTGTGTGAGTGTGGATATTTCTGCACTCACTTATTTTATGTCCGGAGGTGCTTGAACATTAGCAAACAGGAACTGCAGATTAACGAAGATATTCGGGATAAAGAAATACTCGTTATCGACGATGAAGGAAAGAAGCTTGGCACAATGTCTGCCAAGGATGCCCAGAAATTAGCCTACGAAAAGGATCTCGATCTCGTAAAGATCGCCCCACAGGCAACCCCGCCGGTATGTCGTATTATGGACTACGGCAAGTATTGCTTTGAACAGGCTAAGCGTGAAAAAGAAGCGAAGAAAAACCAGAAAATAGTAGCTATCAAGGAGATACGTATGTTCTCCACAATTGATACCCACGATTTCGAAACAAAGGTCAACCAGGCTGTCAAGTTCCTTCAGGGAGGCGACAAGCTCAAGGTTTCAGTAAGATTCCGCAAAAGAGCAATTGCTCACCCTGAACTCGGTGCAGAGCTGCTTGATCGCTTCAAGGAGGCTGTTTCCGCAGCAGGTTCTGTTGACAAGCCGGCTAAAATGGAGGGACGCAGCATGGTTATGTTTGTAAGTCCCAAAAAGAACTGATAAGTTCTAATTAAGGAGGAATATTCAATGGCAAAGGTTAAGGTTAAAACTCATTCCGGTGCAAAGAAGCGTTTTAAGATTACAGGAAACGGCAAGGTAAAGTACCAGCACACAAACAAAAGACACAGACTTACACAGAAGGATACAAAGCGTAAGAGAATCGCTCGTAACGCAGGTGTTGCAGGCAGCGCTAACGCTCCTACAATCAAGCAGCTCGTTCCTTATATGTAATCTATCGGGAAATATGAGGTTTCCCAAACACGTTTATTACTAAGAATTCCGGAGGTATAAGATTATGGCACGTATTAAAGGTGCAATGATGACTCGTAAGAGAAGAAACAAGACATTAAAGCTCGCTAAGGGCTACTGGGGCGCAAAGAGCAAGCACTTCAAGATGGCTAAACAGGCTGTTATGAAGTCAGGCAACTACGCTTACGTAGGTAGAAAGCTCAAGAAGAGAACATTCAGACAGCTCTGGATCGCAAGAATTTCAGCTGCTGCTAAGATGAATGGTATGAACTATTCTACATTTATGAACGGCTGCAAGAAGGCTGGCATCACACTCAACAGAAAGATGCTCTCCGAAATTGCTATCAATGACGCTGCAGGTTTCGCTGCAATCGTTGAAAAGGCAAAGGCTGCTCTTTAATCACAACTGTACGACAACACGCTCCTATATATAAAGAGCGTGTTTTGTTGTACTTGGAAAAGACAATTTCTGTGAGGTGCTGTCTGCTGCATCTGCGGAATGTCACCTGAGAATTTTGCAGTCTTTATGCTTGTTTTTTGCAGCCTGCCAAATAATCTGAGGAGGCGGTTGAATATTGGAAAACATTATTACATCTAAAGATAATCCCGTTATCAAGCTGTATCAGAAGCTTTCTTCATCGAAAAAAGAAAGGCTTCAGTACGGCTTATTCGTGTTGGAGGGACTTCGTATAACCGAGGACGCACTCCGTGAAGAAAGCGGAATTACACATTTGATTATGACAAAAAATGCCTATGATAAATATGGCGAAAATCTATTACAGGCTGATTTGAGAAATACAAAAACGCTTGTTATTTCAAATGAACTTGGCAATAGAATTGCCGCTACGGATACAACACAGGGAGTTTTTGCAATATGCTCAATTCCCGTGGCTAAAAAGCCTGTTTTCGGGGATAATTGCAGATATGCCGTGCTTTACGGATTGCAGGACCCCGGCAATGTGGGTATGATTATCCGTACAGCTGATGCTCTTGGCATTGACGGAGTTATACTTTCGGGCAGCTGTGACCTGTACAGCCCTAAGGTAATCCGTGCAACTATGGGCTCGGTTTTCCGTATGAATATTTTCATCGAAAACGACAGAGCTGCACTTTTTGAAATGCTTGAAAGCAACGGTATATGCTCATCTGCCGCTGTTATTGACACCGATGCACAAAAAGTTACCGATATAAGCTTTGAGGGCAGACAGGCGGTTTTCATCGGCAATGAGGGCAGCGGACTTCCTGCTGACGTTGCGGCACAATGCACACGCAGAATTACAATTCCTATGAACGGCACTATAAATTCACTTAATGCGGCTATGGCTGCGGGAATTCTTATGTGGGAGTTGAGAAAATGAGCAGCAAGAAATATTGGGTATGGCTCAGTATGGTTTTCGGCGGCGGAACAAACCGACTATGGCAGTTGTTCAGCTATTATGAAAATGTCAGAGAATTCTGCAACGAACTTCTTTCTGTAAGCGACGGTTCACGACTTACAAAAAGGGATATGCAGAATATAAAATCATATAATTTTAAGGATGCCGAAACTCTTATCGTTGAATGTGAAAGAAAGGGTATTTCAATCGTCAGCTATGATGATTCCGATTATCCCCGACATCTCAGATATATTTCGGACCCTCCGCCTGTGCTTTACTGTATGGGAAATACATCATGTCTTACAGGAACAAAGAGCATAACAAGCGTAGGAACGAGAAGTGCATCGGATTACAGCATATCGGTTTGCAGAAAAATCTGCTCGGAGCTTGCAAAAAGGAATTTTGTTATTGCAAGCGGATTTGCTATAGGTATTGATATTACATCACACCTTGCGGCTGCTGAATCGGGAAAGCCTACAATATGCGTTCTAGCAGGGGGTGTGGACGTTGATTATCCAAAGGAAAACTGCAAATTCAGAGATATAATTCTGCAATCGGGCGGTGTTTTTATCTCGGAATATCCCCCTGCAACAAAGCCAATACCAGCCAATTTTCCAAGGAGAAACAGAATACTTTCGGCTATTGGAAAGGCTGCAATGGTATTTGAAGCGTCTTTCAAATCAGGCTCACTTATTACGGCGAAACTTGCGGCTGAACAGGGACACGAGGTATTCGTTCTGCCTCCCGGTGACATTTTTTCACCGGCTTACGGCGGAAACATCGGACTTATAAAAGAGGGTGCAATTCCTCTTATGAGTGCAGATGATATAGATGCATTTTTCCACAATGACCTGTCGGTATCTGCTGAAATCAATAATGACGCTTTTGCATATGCGGCGGCAGAATTGCTTTCGGGAAGAAATAGGCCTTCAAGACACCATCTTGCTGTGGGCAGTATTTTCGGCTTGGATAAAGGCGCAGCAGATGATTATGACGAGGAAAACGACGCAGAT
>CALFMA010000642.1 GCA_937880065.1 uncultured Ruminococcus sp. | reverse complement strand
GACAAAACGGTGGTATTCCAAAGAGCTTCGAAATATCTGTTTTCCGTTGGAGCTTGCGGGGGTAAAGAAAGCGGAGGCAAAGAAGCGTGCTATGGAGCTTCTTGAAAAGGTAGGTCTTGCGGATAAGGCGGAGCAGTTCCCCACGCAGATTTCAGGCGGACAGAAGCAGAGAATTGCTATTGCACGTTCTCTTGCAATGAATCCCGATGTTATGCTTTTTGATGAGCCTACATCAGCCCTTGACCCTGAAATGGTAGGAGAGGTTCTCAATCTGATGAAAGAGCTTGCCGATGACGGAATGACAATGGTTGTGGTAACTCACGAAATGGGATTTGCCCGAGAAGTTGCGTCCCGTGTAATGTTTATGGAGGACGGCAGAATTGTTGAGCAGGGTTCACCCGATGAATTCTTCAATAATCCCACAAATCCACGACTTAAAGAATTTTTATCAAAAGTTTTATAATAATAAGAGGTATCGGTTTATTTTGCCGATACCTTTACTGTTATATTGTGCTGTGAAATTTCTGAAATAACGTACAAGAAATCATTGATTTATTGCTCAAAATATGATAAAATTCAAATAAAGAAGAATTATATACTTTGACGCAATGTCAAATTTATAGTTATTTTGGGATAATTTAATGCAAAACCGCACCCGATAAAACGGGTGCGGTTTTGTTTATTCGTCTTTTTTTCGCTATATATCGTAATTCTGTGTAAGGGCAGATAGTATCCGCCTGCAATTTCGGAACTATTAATATCTTCTCTCAAAGTTTAAAAATCTTGACCCCTGAAAAGTCAGCTTACCAAAATCTCCCTCAACAAGCATACCAAAGTTGCTGCCGTCTACACAAAGTTCCATACGTTTACCGCTTTCCTCCTCAAAGGTCACGTAATAGCTTTGGTGAATCATACTGTTTCCTGAAACCCTTGAGCGTTTGGCTACAACTTTGGCATCCACACTCAGAACAGGTGAATTATTATCTTGTTTTATTTGCTTAATACCCATTTTCATAATGAAAATAAACATAAATATAACCACGCCGAATATTAAAACAAATAATATACCATGAAATATCATAAAACCGCCAATAAGTTCCATTTTTTACCTCCTGAATATCTTATTGATGTAATAAATATATCAAAACCGCCAAGAAAGTCGATTCTCAGCGGTTTTTGTTGGAGCTTGTGACAAGAATCGAACTTGCAACCTGCGGTTTACGATACCGCTGCACTACCTTTGTGCTACACAAGCATTATTTAACACTTAATAATTATACCACAAAATCGCAGAATTGTCAATAGCGGAAAATAAAAATCACGGAAACCAAGAGATTTCCGTGAGATATTTTATTCGTCTTTTTTAGCAGAATTTTCCTTTTTGCGTTTTTCCTCAATAGCTGTCAGAGATTCTGTAGAAGAAAGTCTTGTATTGCAAAATGGGCATACCCTATTATCTATAGAAGTGAAATTCCTACTATCTCTTATTATCAAATCAGAATCGCAATGAGGACAAGTTGCTAAGTATCGCATAATTACTGCTGATATCAAATAAGAAGCCCAAATTAACCCAACAAACGCAAAAATATTACGAATAATAAGACCAAGGATAACAGATAATATAAATAATACACGAATAATTATATATCCGATTTTTTGCTTTTTTTCATATTTTCTGTTTCTCTGATTTATTTTAAGCTTTAGTTCAAGTTCTTCTTTTTGTCTTTCTTCAAGCGACTTTTCCAATTCATAGTCGTACATAAAATCACCAATCCTTATATCATAATATTTTTAGTTTAAGCGTTAACCTTAACCATAAGTGCCACAGAATGTGCCGAAATACCCAGCTTTTCCCCTGTAAAGCCAAGATGCTCCTCGGTGGTAGCCTTGACGCTTATCTGCGATACATCACAGCCGCAGACTCTTGCGATATTCTCACGCATAGCAGGAATATGCGGTGCAAGCTTAGGTGCCTGTGCAATTACCGTAGCGTCAATATTTCCGATAGTATAGCCATTTTCACGGCATATTTCCGCAACTCTTTCAAGCAGCTTCATACTGTCAGCACCACGGTATTCCTCCGCAGTATCGGGGAAATGCTTGCCAATATCTCCCAAGGCAAGGGCGCCAAGCATGGAATCCATAACAGCGTGGAGCAGAACATCAGCGTCGGAATGACCTAAAAGCCCTACGGTATGGGGAATATCCACTCCACCGAGTATAAGCTTTCTGCCCTCAACAAGCTTGTGTACATCGTAACCGTGACCTATTCTGAACATACATTTTTCTCCTTTTCCAAAGCAAGCAGAGTTTCCGCAATTTTAATATCTTCGGGAGTAGTAATTTTTATATTTGTGTAATCTCCCTCGGTCATATAAACCTTACAGCCGATAGCCTCAGCAAGCTGACAATCATCGGTAAAATCAAGGTTGTGTTCAAGGGCAAAATCAACGCCCTCAAAATAGATTTTCTTCTTGAAAATCTGGGGAGTCTGCGTTATATAGAGGTTTTTTCTCGGCGGAGTATCAACTACAAGTCCGCTGTCAACTACCTTAATCGTATCCTTTACGGGAACTCCGAGGGCTGCACCGCCGAATACAAGAGCGTCCTTTACAGCCTTTGAAATATGGCAGGGCTTTACGAGAGGTCTTGCACCGTCATGAACGGCAATAAGCTCCGTTTCCTGCGATATACAGCGGATTCCGTTTATAACGCTCTCCTGTCGTGTGCTTCCCCCTGTTACGCATTTCACAAATTTTGTAATGCCTGCACGTTTTGCCTCATTTTCAATTGCAGGGAAATCGTCCTCACGGGCAACAATAATAATTTCCTTTATTTCGGGAGTTTCCTCAAAGGCTTTCATAGTCTGACCTATGACAACACCCTCGCCAAGGGGCATAAGGATTTTATTTACTCCGCCCATTCTTGTGGAATTACCTGCACATACGATTACAGCCGATGTATTCATTTATCTTCCTCCTATAGAGGGCATCTCTAAAAACTCGTTTGATTAAAGAAAAAACAGATAGGTATGACAGCT
>CALFMA010000641.1 GCA_937880065.1 uncultured Ruminococcus sp. | reverse complement strand
GATTCCCTTGAAGAAGTTATCGGAATTGCAGGAGAAAAGGGCAACGGCTCTTTAATGGATTATGGTGTAGAATATGGTCAGGTGGATTTGCTCCCCAATGGTGAGCCGGATTACGATGCAATTCCCAATGGTGTAAAGGGAGCTAAAGTTGCCTATATCCAGCGTTCAAGAGGATATTCACTCCGTCGTGCATATACAATTGATGACATTGAAAAAATGGTGCAGGCAGTAAAAAAAGGCAATCCCGACGCTATCATTATGGTTGACAACTGCTATGGCGAATTTGTAGAGGAGCGTGAGCCGTCAGACGTTGGAGCTGATGTAATTATCGGTTCGCTTATCAAGAATGCAGGTGGCGGAATTGCCCGTACAGGCGGATATATCGCAGGCAGAGCAGATTTGGTTGAGCTTTGCTCCTATCGTCTTACCTGCGTTGGAATGGGCAAGGAAGTAGGATGTACCCTTGATATGAACAGGGAGATGCTTCTCGGCTTATTTATGGCTCCCGATGTTGTAGCGGCAGCCCTTAAAACTTCTGCCTTTGCAAGTGAACTTTTCACACTTTTAGGCTATAGATGCTCCCCACGAAAGGACGATAAACACGGCGATATAATCACAGCTATCGAGCTTGGCAATGAAGAAAGACTCTGTGCATTCTGCCGTGGAATTCAGAAAGGTGCGCCTGTTGATGCCTTTGTAACGCCCGAACCCTGGGATATGCCGGGCTATACAAGCAAGGTTATTATGGCGGCAGGAGCTTTCACAATGGGTGCGTCAATTGAACTTTCTGCCGATGCTCCCATAAGAGAGCCATATGCAGTTTGGATGCAGGGCGGTATCACTTATACAAGCGGTAAGCTTGGAGTTATGCTTGCGGCACAGGAAATGCTGAAACAATCTTTTTGATTTGAAATATTACAAATAAGTAACAATTAAGTTACAGGAATAATACAATTTCGCTGTAAAGTTATCATATTCGCTTTTAATGTTGACTTTTTTGCCGAATCCTGTTACAATTAAAGATAATGCAGAGTAAAACTGTATTTGTATATTTATGATATTATTCCGCTGTTTCTGATTATAAGGAAATTATCGGAAATTCAGGCAGGTGACTTCAAAGCCGCTATGCCATATTGACTACATGATAAAGGAGGAACTGCTTTGGGAGATCGTAGATTCTGTTACAGATGTATGGAAGAAAAAAACATGGATCAGCATATCTGCCCCCACTGCGGGTTTGATGAAAACACTCCGCATAATGCAAATTATATTGCACCGGGAACAATACTTCGTGAGAGATATCTTATCGGAGTTCTGACAGATTATAACGGAGAGGGAGCATCGTATATCGGTGTTGATATTTCTACAGGATGTAAAATCAGACTCAGAGAGTATATGCCTGCCAACTTCTGTACAAGAGTTAAAGGCAAGCCTACAATCAGCGTAAACTATAATAACCTTGCAAAATACAAGGCGTTTATGGCTGAATATACCGAACTTAACAAATCCCTCGCAAGACTTCGCAACAACTCAAATATCGAGCCAATTCTCGATATGTTTGCGGATAACAATACTACATATACTGTTTTTGAATATGCCGAGGGCGAAAAAATGCTTGATTATATCAAGGATAACGCAGGGGAACTCAGCTGGGAACAGGCAACTATTCTGTTTCCTCCGCTTTTCACTACAATCGGTATACTTCACAACAGCGGAATAATCCACCGAGCAATCAGTCCAGACACAATTTATATTACTGAAAAGGGCGAATTAAGACTTTCTGGATTTTCTGTTTCAGCAGCAAGAACTGCGGATGCAGGACTTGAACATGAACTTTACAAGGGATATGCTGCACCTGAGCAGTATTCTGCAAGCAGTAACAGCCGACAGGGTACATGGACAGACGTTTATGGTATAAGTGCGCTGCTTTACCGCTGTCTTACGGGTTGTATGCCTGTTGATTCTGCAGACCGCATAAAGAATGACGATTTATGTGAACCGTCAACTCTTAATCCTTCAATTCCCGAACACGTTTCAAAGGCGATTATGGACGGTATGAAGCTTTCGGGAACTGAGCGTATACAGACAATCACAGAGCTTGTAACACGTCTTTTTGAACAGCCTGTTGCTCCTGTAAAGCCTGTAGCACCAACACCAACACCTGCCCCTGCACCAAAGGAACAACAGCAGCAGTCTTATCGCAGAGAGCAGGAGAGATATGATGCTCCAAGACGGCCTGAACAGTATGAGCGTCCTTCACAGGGTTATTATGACCAGAGAGATGCTTATCCACCTCCTGTACGTGAACGCAGATACAGAGAAAATCAAGAGGAATATACAGTTGAAAAGGTAAATATGGTAGACAAAATAAAAGTACCGATTGTAATAGGTGTACTTTTATTCAGTATACTTTTGGTTTTATTATTCCTTATAAAGCCTCTTTTCTCTACAAATGAACCTGCTGCTGATTCTTCTTCCTCATCATCGAGGGAAAATTATGAATCTAACATTGTGGATGAAACTCCCGATGTTACAGCTGATTCATCTGGAAATACTGAAGTTCCTGAGTTTGTGGGCAAATTCTATTCACTTACAAAGGAAAAATATCTTGAATTTTTCACATTTGAAGTAGAATATGAATTTGACGATGAAATAGAATCTGACATAATCCTTAAACAGGATGTTGAAAAGGGAACTTTTGTTGAGCAGGGAAGTGTTATCAAGCTTGTTGTAAGCAAGGGTCCCGAGGGTGGAATGATTCCTAAATTTGACGGTTTATCGGTATCTCAGTATGAAAATGAACTTAAACAGGCAGGTATTTCAAATTACTCACTTGTTAAGTCTTCCAGCACATGGGGAGTTCCCGATACAATTTCACAGCTTCAGATTGACGGTAAATCTGTTTCTCCCGGAGCTTATTTCAGCAACAAGGACGGAAAGAAGCTTATAGTCTTTTATATTTCCAAGGATGCAAGTTATGTTCCGCAGACAGCAACAAAGGCAACAGTTACAACTGCATCATACACAACTGCTGCAACTGGTGTCGTAACAACACAGGCAGTTACACAGCAGCCTGCTACAGAAGCTACTTTACCTCCTGCAACTGATCCCCCAGCAACATTGCCACCTGCTACAGATCCACCTGCACCACCACCGACAGATCCGCCTGTAGTTACTCCTCCAGAGGGTGGCGGAGAAATCGAAGTATGGTAATGTTTCTGCAATAGAAATGTAAATTAATATTAAAAGGCATTTTTGAGTAATCAGAAATGCCTTTTTTGTTAAGGGAACTCCTTATGAAAAAACCTGCATAGCTTTTTATCAGCTATGCAGGTTATCTTAGCTATTCGATATTACCACGTAATAGTGGAATGACTATGGATGTAGAATTCCTCCTGACTGGGCTGCCATGCTTTGACTTTTGGCGGAAAGAGCTTATCAAATTCGGCAACTGCATCGGTGTCGCTGCAAGGTGCGTCGGCATTATTGGGATGATAAAACCACTTTCTGCCGTCGAGAGCGTCGTCCGAGAGAGTCTTTACAAGCAGTGCGGCAGGGAATACGTCTCCCTCAAAGCAGACATTATACTTTTTGCAGCTTTTATAGCCTCTTGCTACGTAGTTATCGGGATTGCCGAAATTGATAACGGTATCGTAGCCCATATTCCTTACAAGCTCAAAGGTATGCTCAAGCAGAGCTTTACCGCAGCCCATACGCTGGAATTCGGGAAGTACGCACAGCGGTCCCATTTGTACAACGGGCTTGATATTGCCGCTTTCATCGACCAATTCTGCTTTTGAGTACATAATTGCCGCAGCGATTCTGCCGTTTATTTCAAGGACATG
>CALFMA010000640.1 GCA_937880065.1 uncultured Ruminococcus sp. | reverse complement strand
TATCTATTATATCACATCTTTCAGAGTTTGTCAAGTGGTTTTTAAAAAGTTTTTTATTTAATTTTCTCAGAAGTTATTTTTCATTCCCTCTTTCAAAAATCATTCAAACTTTCTCCACTCTCTCATCTCATCTATGCGATTTTTAGGTTTCCGCTGTCGTTCCCTGACGACAGTATTTATTATATCACACTTTTTCAGGCTTGTCAACTCAAACTTTACTCAATTTTTTCGCCACTTTTTGTGTAAAATTACATCAGATCATCATCGGTTACGAAAAACATAAATCTAAGGACAATTAAAATCGACATTACTATCATAATTGTCGCAATAATCAAATTCTTTTTCAACGCACCGACGTACTCAAACTTGTCCGCATCGTTTTTACTGCATATGATTTCAAGCTTTTCACCAACGGAAAATGGCTGAGAATACCCAGTTTTATCCTCTTTCTCCACCATTTTGCCATTATGCTCAAAGCGGAGTTTGTGGACGTAATATCCCTGTTTCGGCTCGACAGCGAAAATCACTTCCGCCGTTGTTCGAGTTCCTCCGAAACGCAAAATCAAAAGCTTTATAAGATAAACAAGACCTGCAAGGGCGATTACCGCCCCTGCTGCAATTACAACTATTCTAACCATTTATTTCATCCTTAATTTTTAATTCCGACGTGTCAACCTGTTCGCCGAAAAATTCCTGTCTTTTGCTGTCAAAAAGCCACATCCAGTAATAGCGCGGGGGCGAATCATAGGACCTTTCGCCAACTTCTGTATTGTAGCCAATTCCTCCGATATTGACCTCGGACATAAAGTGCTGATTTGTGCAATTCGCACCATTCCACTTCTCCAGCATATACACGTCATAGCCCATATATGCCATCATTTCGGCAAATGCACCGTTGTACTGGATACATTGACCTGACTTGTGAACAAAGCTTGCCTCTGAAAAACTAAGCTCGCTTATTTTCGAGGAAGCCTCCCACGAGGACGCATAATCCACGTTGAAGTGAAGCCAGTTCCACGTATATTTCAAGCGGTCATAATTGGTCATATCCTCGGTGAAATGTTCCTTTGCAAAGTCGTTGAGAATTTTTTTCGTATCATCCGTCAGATAGTAAGTACGGGATTTATAGTGCAATCCGCCGTATTTGTTGTCCTCTTTTATGTTATAAAGGGGAATGTCATCGTGAGGTTTCAGTTCCGCTGTATTTACGATATATTCAATCGTTCCCTTTTCGCCGGGATAAAGCCCCTCGGGAGCAAGGACGCAGTTCACGATTTCTGTTGTTACAGGCGGTTCTGCATCGGGCGTTGTGGGAATTGCGGTAACAACTCCCGATAAATCCACAGAAACGGTAGTTTTCACAGTAGTTGTCTTTGTTGTTGCTTTAGTTGCTGTTGTTGCGGATGCCGACGGCTTTGTGGTCACAGGCGGCTTATTTTCGGGAACTTTCAGATATTCACGTATTCCCTTTGGCGTTTCATTTTCGGGAATAGTTGAGGTATATCCGTAATATTCCAGCACGTGGGAAGCGTCGGAAGAATTAATTATTCCGTCATTG
>CALFMA010000639.1 GCA_937880065.1 uncultured Ruminococcus sp. | reverse complement strand
TCCGATTTTCACTCTATTGACAAACGTGCTAAGCTATGTTATAATCAAAATAGGCACTGCTTGCTCACTTGAACATACGAAAGGAGAAACACCATGACCAACTACGCTGACAATGCTGCTACCACCAAAATGAGCCGTACCGCGATTGACGCGATGCTGCCTTACTTTGAACATATATACGGGAACCCTTCGAGCCTCCATACGGTCGGACAGAATGCTGCGGAAGCGCTGGACGAATTCCGCGGAACCATCGCGAAGACGCTGGGCGTCACCGCGCAGGAGATTTACTTCACCTCAGGCGGCTCTGAAAGCGACAACTGGGCTATAAAAGGTGTGTGCCGTGCTCTTAAGAAAAAGGGTATTTATATAGGCACTCACATTTTGTCCTGCGGTGAAATCAGAGACAGAGATTTTGCAGACATAAAAGAAGATATAGTCCTTCTTGACGCTCTTGAAATGCCTGTTCTTTCAGAAGAAAAGCGCAATGAAATGCTGAAACACATAGAAAAAGCTGCAGCAGAGGGTGACAGTGTGGGCGGAGTGCTTTCCACTGCAGTTATCGGTGTACCTGAGGGCGTCGGTGAGCCTTGGTTTGACACTGTTGAAAGTCTCCTTTCCCATGCGCTTTTCAGTATTCCTGCTGTTAAAGGTGTGGAATTCGGTGCAGGTTTCGGTTATGCCGATATGCGTGGAAGTCAGGCAAATGACCCTTTCTACAACGACAACGGAACAATCCGCACAGCTACTAACAACTGCGGCGGTATACTTGGCGGAATTACCAACGGTATGCCTATAATTTTCCGCTGTGCCGTAAAGCCTACTCCCTCTATTTACAAGGAGCAGAAAACAATTGATATGCGTAACGGCGAAAATACCACATTGCAGATTCAGGGACGTCACGACCCCGCTATTGTACATCGTGCAAGAGTTGTGGTTGACAGCATAACTGCGTTAACCCTTATTGACCTGCTTTGTCAGAAATACGGAGCAGATAAGCTTATAGAAAAATAACGAAAAGGAATGATTTTTTATGTCAATGACATTCATCAGAGAGCTTCCAAAGCCCTCAGTAATCAAAGAAGAACACCCGGTTTCACCTGAACTTGCAGCTATAAAGGCTCAGCGTGACGAGGAAATTAAAGCTGTATTCCGTGGGGATTCCGACAAATTTCTCCTCATTATCGGACCTTGCTCAGCAGATTCGGAAGAACCTGTAATCGACTATATCACAAGACTCCGTGAATTGCAGGAAAAGGTTAAGGATAAAATTCTCATTATCCCAAGAATTTACACAGGTAAGCCACGTACAACAGGTGACGGCTACAAGGGTATGCTTCACCAGCCTAACCCCACAGCTATGCCTGACCTTGCAAGCGGAATTGTTGCCGTAAGAAATCTCCACATCAAGGCTCTTGCGGAAACAGGCTTCACAGCGGCAGATGAAATGCTCTATCCCGAGAACTACAGCTATCTTGACGATATTCTTGCATATGTAGCAATCGGCGCACGTTCCGTTGAAAATCAGCAGCACAGACTTGTATCAAGCGGCGTTTCAATTCCCGTTGGTATGAAAAATCCCACAGGCGGCGATATTTCCGTAATGATGAACGCAATCACAGCTGCACAGCACTCCCACGCATTTATGTATCGTGGACACGAGGCAAAGAGTGACGGAAACCCCTATGCACACGCAATTCTCCGTGGCTATGTCAACGAGAGAGGACAGTCCTTCCCCAACTATCACTTTGAGGATTTATACCGCCTTGCTCAGACATATGCTGATAAGGATTTGAAAAATCCTGCTGTTATTGTTGATACAAACCACGCAAATTCGGGCAAGCAGTACCTTGAACAGGTTCGAATTGCAAAGGAAATCCTCCACAGTATGCGTCACAGCGAGGACATCCAAAAACTTGTAAAGGGACTTATGATTGAGAGTTATATCGAGGACGGCTGCCAGAAAATCGGCGAAGATATTTACGGAAAAAGAATGCTTCCGGAACTTCTCCGCCAGATCTGCAAAATCGACGGCATAAGATGGATCAGAATTCTTTATGCATATCCGGAAAGAGTTACCGAAGAGCTTCTTGACGTAATGGCTTCCGAAGAAAAAATTGTAAAATGGGTATCCGAAAGGGCCAAAACTACTAGATATTATAGAGAAAATGTTGGTAAGTATACATTTCCTGCTACCAAGACCGGTGCCAAGCCTGTTGAGATCAAGTGGAAA
>CALFMA010000638.1 GCA_937880065.1 uncultured Ruminococcus sp. | reverse complement strand
GGAAATTGATGACCTTGATATAAAAATAAAAACTGCTCGAAAAGTTCATAAATTAAAGCCTGTTATGGATAAGCTTAAAACTCTCTCCGGACATAAGAAAAAGTGTTTTGAATCAGAGCATCAGGCAGAAATTTCAGACTATCGAAAGTCGGTGAAACAACTGAAAGAAATATTTCCGAGCGGTAATGTTCCGACACCTGAAACTATGGAGAAAAAAAGGAACGCTCTTGCAGAAGAACGTTCCGTTAAACACGATGAATATTTAGCTTTAAAAGCAAAGGTTTCAGAACTTGAAAAATCCCGAAAAACTGTTGACGATTATCTCAGAAATCAGAAAAATATGCAGAAAAAACGTAAGAAAGATGATTTGGAGTAATTTACTCTTGATTCTGGTCCATTACGTCTATCAGTAACTGCAAAACAAGATTTTCACGATATGCCATTCCATATACAGCATCGTTTTCACATATTTTTGCGTTTTCATTAAATGCAATACGAGGATCAACGAATATGGGAACAAACCTTTCACATAGTTCACCATCGTCATATTTGGTTTCGGAAACCTCATCTGTCACTTCGCAGAAATAGTAGTAGTTATTCTGAATAAAACACTCATCTTCATGTTTTAATGATTTGCGAATGCGATGAATATAGCCTAATTCCTCAATAGATTCAGGAATAACGTGCAGACCCGTTTCCTCAAGCGTTTCACGAATAAGAGCATCTTCTTTGCTTTCACCGTGTTTAATACCACCGCCTGGAAACTTATAATAATTGTTTTCCTGACTATGAATCATAGCAATTTTGCCGTCCGAAATAATGATTGCTCTTGCTGAGTGGCGAACGTTCAGTCGAGTGCAATTTTCATAATCATCGCTGTCCATAATGTGAAGCAGTCTCATTTTTTATTATCCTCCGTTTTTTTATATAACTCCAAAGCCGTCTGAATCAGTTTATTAACGCTCATATTTTTCGATTTTGCATATTCCTTGAGTGCATCACGCTCCCCCTTGGGAACGTAAAAAAGAATTGAATCATAGTTTTCTTTTGTATACTGCTTGTTTGAATTTATTTTACGCTTGCTGTCTTGTTTCTTCTGGCAATCTTTACAGCATTTCTGCGAACCGCTTGTTACTGTATATTTATTGTTGCATATCGGACAAATTTGCTCACTTCCTACTGCTATTGACAGACCTGCAAGTTTCTTTTCCTTGTAAGCCTTATTACGCAGAACTTGTGCTTTATCACGGCAGTAAATGCAGTATTTCGCTCTGTTGGATGTGGAATAAAACTCTTTGCCACACATTTCACAAGTATGGGTAAACACAAATAACCCTCCAAACTCTTGATTTTTCATTATAGAGATTCCATATTATTTTATTTTTCTTCATAATCTTTTAGTCAGACAATAATTATAACTCACCGACAATTTCATTATAACTTACCAAGCTAACATTGCCCAGTTCTTCAGCCTTGTCAATACATCCTTTTGTAAATCCTGTCTTTGAGAAAAGATAATAATATACGTTTGTATATGAAAAAAGTTTGCTTCTTTTTAAAAGTGTTTCCAGTACGCTAAGGTCAACCTTTTCGTTTGTCCATTTGCACTCTCCAAAAAGTGCTGTATCCTTGTCCTGTTCGCCCATAATATCAATCTCTGTCTGCTTTTTTTCCTTCGGGTCATTTCCCCACCAGCGTCCGAGAGAATTAAACTCTATAGGACATTTTTCATCAAGAAGCTGTTTCCAGAGATACTGAGTACATATATCCTCAAAAACTTTACCCATATAATCCGACAGATAAGGCTCAATACGTTTATACACACGGTCAGTAGCACCACGCATAATAACAGAATTATTATCAAGTACAAATCTGTACCAGAATCTGAACATATTGTCCTCGATGTAATAGATTGTTTTACGTGAATTCTTTTCACCATACGGAGTTTCTTTCTGAACAATACCGAGATTCATAAGGTTTTTGATGTATGACGTACACACATTAGTATCCTCGCCAACTTTTGTAGCAATTTCAGACATTCTTGATGCACCTGTTGCGATAGCGGTAATAATTGCTGTATAAATAGCAGGCTCTCGGACTTCCTGTTTCAATAGATTGGTTGGTTCTTCAAAAAGAAATGAAACAGGATTTAAATATGTGTTTTTAATATTATCTTCTATGCTCTGCTTATCGTTCATTTGCAGTAAATACTGAGGAGTTCCGCCTACAATTCCGTATATCAAAGCCTTGTCCTCTGAGGAAAAATTTTTGAAATAACGGCAAGTTTCTTCAAAATCAAATGGGAGAATCTTCATCTGAGCAGTTCGTCTGCCATACAGCGGCGCTTTATAAGCAAGCACATTATCTTCCATATATGACATTGATGAACCACAGAGAATAAGCATTACTTTTGATGTATCCTTGTATTTGTCAATAAGCATTTGAAGAGTTGATGCAAGACTTTTTGAAGAACGTGCAACATAAGGATACTCGTCAATTACAAGTATAATACGCTCATTTCTTGATAACTCAAAGACATATTCTAATGCCGACTGAAATGACTGAAATGATGTATCGGCAACTATACCGCTATTATATTCAATAATGCTTTTACTGAAATTCTCAAGATTTTGTTTGGCATTGCTTTCAACGCCCATAAAATAAATGGATTTTTTGTCGCCTATAAACTCATTGATAAGTGCTGTTTTTCCTACTCGACGGCGACCATATATAACTGCAAATTCAAATTTATCCGATGTATAAAGGTTATTAAGTGCCTTTAATTCCTTTTCTCTTCCGATAAACATTATAACACCTCCATCTTGATTTCCTATATTATAACATATATTATGGATTTAGTCAAGTACGATTATGCAAATCATACTTGACTATTATGTGCTATCGTTTTGAGTAATTCAGAAGTTCACAGATGAAACAACTATAACCGCATCAGCAAAATGCACCGAGGAATATGTTGATATTACTGCGCTATTTACAAACTTAAAAAACTTCTGAAAATTATACTTGACAATAATATTATGTTTGTGTATAATATAATTGTCGAAAGACAAAAAATTGAAAGGATATGATACAATGTTAAACAAGGTTATACTTATTGGCAGAATTACCGTTGTTCCCGAAATTAAGACAACGGCTGAATCAAGATACTGCAAGTTTGGTCTTGCGGTACAGCGACCAAAGAGAAAGGGTGAGGATACATCCGAAACGGATTTTTTCAACTGCATAGCTTGGAACGGAACAGCTGATGTTGTAGTTAATTGGTACAAAAAGGGCGATTTAATGATGATTGTCGGTAATCTTCGCAATCGCAAGTATGAGAAAAACGGTGAAAACCGTATTGCAACAGAAATAATTGTCAAAGAAATTCATTTCACAGGTAATATGCATAATTCTCAAAGTAAAAGTGAACTTGATTTCACATATAATCCTGACGAATTTGAAGAAATCTTTGCTGATGAAGATGTTCCGTTTTAGTAGAAAGGAGTAGACAAATGAGCGTAGTAATTGCAATTTCAAATCAAAAAGGCGGAGTATCAAAGACTACTACAGCATATAATCTCGGAGCGTGTTTAGCTTTGCATCACGGCAAAAAAGTAATGCTGATAGATATTGACCCGCAGGCTAATCTCTCGGAGTATCTCGGTTTTGTGCCTGATGATAAACCTACAATGACTAACCTTATTATTACTACCTGTACAAATGGTGTAATAAAACCGTATGAAGTAATGTCAGCAGTACGTCATAGTGAAAATGCCAATGTAGACTATATCCCTGCTGATATAAATCTTGCAAGCATCGAAACATTTATGACTACTGCAATTTCAAGAGAAACAATTCTCAGCAGAATTCTCTCCGAGGAAGTTACTCATAATTATGATTTCATACTGATAGATTGCTTGCCTTCCCTTAGCACATTGCTTATCAATGCACTTGCAACAGCGGATAGAGTGCTTATCCCGGTACAAACACAGAAATTTTCAATGGACGGATTACAGGCACTTGAATCACTTTTATGTCAGATTAAGAATACTATCAATCCTAAAGTTAATTTGCTTGGAATACTCCCAACAATGTCAGACAGAACAACTGTCAGCCGAAACGCAATTGATACTCTTACTGAGAAATACGGAGGTATGATGTTCCATACCGCAATAAGTAAATCTATAGAAGCTGCCAAAAGTACGGAAACAGGCATACCGCTTTGTTTAACAAAAGGAAAACTCGGTACAGAATACGAAAAACTCACAATGGAGGTGTTTTCAAGATGTTAAAAACTCCTGAAATGGCTATGAATCCCAATCCAAAGGTCACTACAAAATGCTATGACAAACTTGAAAAGTGGGACGATAGAGAACAGGCGAAAGAACATTTCCTTGAAGCTATGATGAACTCCGAGGGTGCTGAATATGAGCGTTATTCAGCTATCTATATTCAGCTTGTAAATGGTCTGAGTTACTGCACAGATGAGGTAGAATAAATGAATACACAGTTTAATTTAGGTGCAATGCTTTCCACTCCCACGGCTTTACAAAATGCTGTTAAACAGAGACCTTGCGATATGCTTAAACCTTATCATAATCACAGATTTGAACTCTACACAGGTGAACGTCTGGAAGATATGGTGGAGAGTATCAAAGAAAATGGAGTGCTTTCTCCGATTATCGTACAGCCTTGTAATAGCGGATATGAAATTCTTATCGGTCATAATCGTTGGAATGCGTCAAAAATAGCAGGACTTCCTACAGTTCCTGCTATAGTAAAAGAGGGACTTTCCGAAGATGAAGCTGAAATGTATGTCATTGAATCGAATCTTATGCAGAGAGGATTTGATAATCTAAAAATCAGCGAACAGGCTGCCGTCATAGCACAAAGACATAGCGAAATGTTCTCTCAGGGTAAGCGAAATGATATTATCAGAGAATTGCAGATGCTTGACGGTACGGCAAATTTAACTTCTCGCCCAATGGGCGAAAAGTTAGATACAGATGATGCACTTAGCGAACAGTATGGATTAAGCAGTAGGAATGTATCACGTTTATTGAGAATTAACAAGTTAATTGACGAACTCAAAAACTTAATTGATAACGGTACATTAGCTGTAAGAAGTGGTGTTGAATTATCATTTCTTTCAGAAGAAACACAGCTTGAAATCTCTGAACTTGCCGAGGACTATAAAATTGATATGAAGAAAGCTAAGCAGCTCAGGGATTCAGCAGATAATGACGGAAATGTGAGTAATGCCGATATTATCCGAATTCTTGACGGAAAGAAAAATAATGCTGATAAGGGTAAATCTGTGAAAATCAGCAATAATATTTATAGCCGATACTTTGAGCCGACAGCAAAACCAAAAGAAATAGCAGAAACCATCGAAAAGGCACTTGAAATGTATTTTTCAAGTCAGGTATAAAAATAGCACCTGCTTTTCACAGGTGCTGGATTGAATATTAAACTGTTTGATAAATTGGGATTCTATATTTAATATGTGTACATCACTTCTCGCAATTCTTTCCCTCCGATGTTGTCGTTAAGGTACTCATAAGAACAAACAAATCCATTCTTTTCATAAAACTTTCTTGCTCTCAGATTATCCTCTAAAACCCATAAAAGCAGTTTATCATAACCAAGAGATTTTAATTCTTCAATACATTTTTTTAAAAGATGATTTCCGTAACCTTTTCCCATATAATCGGGCAAAAAATATATTGACACTATCTCACCATAGTCACTATACTGTTCCCACCTTGATTTACAGAAACTTGCAGTGCCTATTGCAATTTCGTTTTCAATCAAAACGAGATTGTTCATCCCTTCTTTAGTTATTCTGTTCGCCCAGCGACCTTCAGGAATGCTGTCGAGATAACTCTGCGGAATAATATCTTTATATGCAGATTTCCAGCTACACTCATATATATTGCTTATTTCAAACAAATCATCATCCTGATTTATATACCTGATTTCCATTATAAACCTCTTATACCTCCTTATTTGGTCTGCCCGATTGCATACATTATACCACATCAACCCAAGAAGTTCAATCATAGTAGCAATTAAAAAGCTGTACTCGGATTTTTCCGAATACGGCGGTACATATTGAACTGTTCGACAAATTGGGATTTGTCACTCTAACAAACTGAAAGTTGACGAACCCTTTTTTAAAGAATACCATCACGCATGGGACATTCACTTCTACATTTATTACAATCAACAGTATCAAATCCTCTTGCTGTGTTGCCATAGGTATTCTGTCTACATTTCTTTTGTACAACAAAATTATCTTGTATTGCCAATACAGGACAGGAATCTAAACATTTAGTACATCCGGGGATGCATATATTTTTACAAAACGGGTCGCTTTCAAAATCCACACTGGTTAAGATAGCACCTAGTGTAAGTCTGTTTCCGTATTCCGGATTAAGCAACAAACCACTTTTACCAATCTGACCGATTCCACAGGCTACTGCCACATGTTTCATTGATAATAACCCTTTTCCTGTCATGGTTTCCGCTTCCCAATATTCATAAGGGCCATCCGAAGGAATTGGTACACATATTTCATTATATTCCTTCTCGATGATTTTTGCTGCCGAGAAAACGATTGAATCTACTTTGTGTACTACATCTGCATTAAAATGTCCGTATAACAGTCTTGGTTCAACTCGAAGAAGCCCTTTGGGAAGTGCTATACCTACTGCAATCACAGATTTACAATCCGGGAATAAATCTATGGGGCGAAAATTTGTCGGTGCTTCCGCAAACCGCTCTACTCCTCCGAATCCACATACATCAGCACCCAAATCTAATATTTTTTCTCTTATTGCTTCTTTTCTAACCATACAACTCTCCTCAAACTTCAATTTTTCTGTTTCCTACAAATTCTTATTTGTACGCCTATTAACGCTTCATTCATTATACCACATTTTCCACCATTTTTCAATATGTAAAGCCCGGAAACCGGGCTTGCAATCACATAGACATCTCCATTTCTTCGTTTTCCTCAAACGCAGACTCGGCAAAGCACTCAAGGTAATCATCCAACGATTGAGACAATGCTTTCAGCTCCGCCACTGTCGGTGTGTAACAATACCACGATACCTCGTCATTGTACTTCCAGAGATGCGGATCGATGTCATTTCCGTTAAAGGATTTTATGCCCCACAGCTCGTTGAATCGGATCAGCTGTGAGTCAATCTTCCGCTCACTGCGGTTCATGAGCGTAACCCTGAGTGCGTTGTACTTGTCACGGATCATCGTGCTTTCAAATTCCATTTTGACCACAATGTCATCATCCAGTCTGCCAACACACGCTCTGCCTACATACTTCGGATTGCGGATATATTCGCAGTATCCCACGATTTTCCGAAGCTCTCGTTCAAAATTATTCATGTGCATCACTCCTTTACAAAAAAGAGCCTCTCGGTTGAGAAGCTCTATGTATGTATTCAGTTGCTTTTCAGAAGCTCTCGCTTCATAATGCAAAGGTCGAAAATGTCCAATCTGTCATCATTGCAGAAATTACCTGCTTTCCAGTCGGCAAGCTTCACATCGGGAACACCAAGCAGCCATTTCTGGAGTGCAACTACATCGGCTACGTTGAATGTGCCGTCAGCGTTGA
>CALFMA010000637.1 GCA_937880065.1 uncultured Ruminococcus sp. | reverse complement strand
AAAATAAAAATCGCTGTGTGGGGAAAATATATCGGTTTCAAGGCGAAAGCTTTCCCCGACAACTTCAACTATAACATCCTCCTTGTCCACTTTTAAAGCGGCAGGAGGTATTTTTTTATCCGTAAGCCTGTTGTAGGAATTGGCATAGGAATAAAAAAACATCCACATTCCCACGGTCAGAATGAGATACACAAGTATCCCTCTGACCGTTTTTTTATTTCTGCCCATTTTCTTTCATCTCCTCTAAAAGTCTGCAAAGGGAACGTCCTATAAGCTGCCCCGAATACTGCACCTGTTCAAGGGTATTTCCGTGTGAGCCTACCTCAATAAGCAGGCTGCCTGTGGTTAAATCCTGATTGTAATGGCGGTAATCGAATAAAATCGGACGTGCAAGGGAGGGATAATCCGCTTCAAACTGCCGCTGCAATGCACTTGCGAAATGGAAATTTTTAAGGTAATTGGGCATATTCAGCGTTCCGTCATCGCAGCCCGAAATAATCATAATCTGTGCCGCCTCTCTGCCGTCTATTTCAATAAATGGCTGTGCGGCATAATCATCACCGGAAATTGCGTCACGGTGAATATCAAGGGCAACTTTTATTTCGGGATATTGTTCAAGAATAGGCACAATGCTCTCACGGCTTCTGCCGTATGAGCCGTTATATGAGGGATAATCGTGAATTTCCGTCACGTGTATAACCCCTATCCCCTTTGCCTCCAGTTCCGCCTGTATTGCATTTCCCACCATTACTATATTTTTCGTTTCATCAGTTGTGCGGTAGTTGAATTCAGCGTCCATATTTTCCCGAACAAACGGCTCAAAGCTCTCCGTAGTGTGAGTATGATAAATAAGCACCTGCGGCTCAATTGTGTCGGTTATGGTAAAATCGGGAGCAATACGGCTTTCCCTTTGCAGAAGTTCATTTGAAAGGGAAGTTTTATTATTTACCTGACTTCCGCCGTCAAGGTTGAAAAATGTATTTCCGCTGTATTTGCCATATGTGGAACGGACTATGCCAACTCCCTTTGTCCAGCTTGTGGGGTACGGCTTTTCCCCTGCATTATCCGACACCATATCAAGAGGGCTTGGAAGTCTTACTTCTCCCCTTTCAACCTGTGCATATACGCCATATCCCTTTGAAAGCACCATTTCAGCGGAAAGCAAGTCCGCCTCAACAGGCTTATCACAGCTTATTTTTCCGTTAACAACTGCCACGGATTTTTCATCGTAAAATCCCAGAACTTCAAATGCGGATTTCATACCCTTTGCACCCAATGCAGCAGTAACAGGCAGAGTAAGCAGAATTGCCCAGCGTATAACCCTCCCCATTGCATTTCTTTTTCGCCTTTTCATATTTCTCGCCGTCCTTTACTCATTTACAGATTTATCATTGTCCCTTTACAGGAATTATATTCACCAATGAGAATATTTATACTTTCACAAATTAGAATTTCTTTATTTCCTGCTGAATAAGATATTAAAGGAGCGTGATATTATGGATAAAAAAGCCTTTGAGAAAAATTTTACAGGCAAAGCAATATATACCGCCGCAGTTGTGTTTTTGGTTGGGGCAATTGTGATTTTACTGGGGAAATCCTTTCTTGTAAAGGCGGAAGAACCTGTTCCCCTGCCTGTTATAATGTATCACAGCCTTTGTGCCGATACGCCGTCGGAATATGCTGTAACTCCCCAGCAGATTGAAAATGACCTGCAATGGCTGAAAAATAACGGCTACCAGACAGTAACCGCACAGCAGGTTATTTCCCACACCCGACACCTTGAAACTCTCCCCGAAAACGGGGTAATGATTACCCTTGACGACGGATTTTACAATAATTTATCGGTGCTTGTTCCCCTGCTTGAAAAGTATGATATGACCGCAGTTGTATCGACTGTAGGGCGTTATACGGACAATGACGCTGTAAAAGACCCCCACAATCCGAAATACTCCTATCTCACGTGGGAGGATACAGCGGAACTTGTGAAATCAGGGCGGATTGAACTTGGAAATCACACCTATGATATGCACTCCCTCTATAACGGCAGAGTTGGCTGTTCACGCAATGCAGAGGAAACCGAGGCTGATTACCGCAAGGCACTTTTGGCGGATATACAGCGGCTTCAAGAGGAATTCCGTGAAAATATCGGCTTTTATCCCGTGATTTTCACCTATCCTTTTGGCAGCGTCAGCCGTGAAAGTCTGCCTGTTATACGTGAATGCGGATTTTTAATGACGCTTACCTGCCGTGAGCAGATGAATTACATAACCCGTGAACCAGATTGTCTTTACGGCATAGGCAGATATAACCGCAGCGGATTATACTCTACAGAGGAGTATATGGCGAAGTTGTTTAATTCATAATGCATAAAAAGCCATTAGCTGTTAGCCTTTTTCTAATGCGTAATTATGTGGGCAACTGATATAATTTGTAGGGACACGACTCAACCTTTCCCTACAAAATGA
>CALFMA010000636.1 GCA_937880065.1 uncultured Ruminococcus sp. | reverse complement strand
TTGATTTAGTTCCAAAATCGTATTAAATTTTGAGGGCGATAAAAATCGCCCTCTTGCTTTTACATAACAGCTAATTTTGCAAACTGTGCCTTTAATGCAGGGTAAATTTCACGGTAAAGCTGATAATACTTCTCGTATTCGCCTACATTATCCTCAACAGGTGCCTGAATTTTATCTGTCTTTACAATTGCTCCGCAAGCTTCGGGAACGCTGCTGTAAAGACCTGCACCAACTGCCGCAAGAATTCCCACACCAAGAGCAGGGCCTTCCTTTGAAGCAGCTGTTTTAACATTGCTGTTGAACAAATCAGCAAGCATACTTCTCCAAAGGGGAGATGAACCGCCGCCGCCGCAAGCCATCATATCGCTTACGTTTACGCCCATTTCACGGAATACCTCAACGCAGTCACGGAGAGAATAGCTTACACCCTCCATAACGGCACGAAGCATATCACGGCGAGTGTGGATTGCTGAAAGTCCGAAGAATACTCCTCTTGCATCGGGGTCAAGATGTGGTGTACGCTCACCCATAAGGTATGGGAGATAGAGCAGACGGTTTGAACCAACAGGAACTGCCTCTGCCTGCTTATCCATAAGGTAGTATTCATCAACGCCCATAAGCTTTGCAGTTTCCTTTTCTGTCATACAGAAATTATCTCTGAACCATTTAAGTGAAAGACCTGCACCCTGAGTTACACCCATAACGTGCCATGTGTTGGGAACTGCCGCACAGCAGGTATGAACTCTGCCAAGCTTGTCAATGGCAATGTCAGAAGTATGTGCAAAAACAACTCCCGATGTGCCGATTGTAGTAAATGCCTTGCCGTCCTCAACAACGCCTGTACCAACAGCCGCACCGGCATTATCGCCTGCACCGCCTACAACTATAGTACCCTCGCAGAGTCCCAGTTCATCAGCCATAGCCTTTGTAAGAGTTCCTGTAACCTCGCAGGACTCGTAAACCTTACCAAGCCAGTTCTTGTCGATTTCAAATGCTGAAAGAAGCTCATCAGACCACTTTCTATTTGGAACATCAAGAAGCTGCATACCCGAAGCGTCTGAAACTTCTGTAGCATATTCGTGAGTGAGAACAAATCTGAGGTAATCCTTAGGAAGAAGAATATGAGCAACCTTGCTGTAGATTTCAGGCTCATTATTCTTTACCCAGAGAATTTTAGCAGCTGTCCAGCCTGTAAGTGCAGGGTTTGCTGTAATTTCCACAAGCTTATCTCTGCCGACGATACGGTTCATTTCCTCAACCTCAGCGGCTGTACGCTGGTCACACCAGATAATTGACTTTCTGAGAACATTGTTGTCCTTATCAAGCATAACAAGTCCGTGCATCTGACCTGAAATACCGATTCCCTTAACGTCCTCTTTCTTTACTCCGCTTTTAGCCATAACAGCCTTGATTGTGTTTACAGCAGCGTCAGCCCAGTCAGCAGGGTCTTGCTCTGCATAACCGTTCTTTGGCTGATACATAGGATATTCAATAGTATGAGAAGCAATAACAGTACCAATTTCGTCAAACAAAACTGTCTTTGTACCGCTAGTACCGATATCAACGCCTATAATATATGCCATAATATTCATTCCTTTACTATGTATTCAAAATAAGACCGACAAATAATCGTCGGTCTTATTTTTCGTTTTGGATTAGAGATTAAACATAATTGAGTTGAGGATATTTTCTAAGTATTCCTGTCTGCCTGATGAGAGTGAGTCAACAACCTCGCCCTTTTCAAGAGCATACTTTTCAAGATCAGCCAT
>CALFMA010000635.1 GCA_937880065.1 uncultured Ruminococcus sp. | reverse complement strand
TTGAAACTCTGTTCACCACGGATATTCTCATTAAAAAAATGAAAATTCCAATGAGAATATGCCTTATGTTTATCTGCATTTTTGCAGTAATATCGCTGTTTGCGGCGGTTTTCGGCTGGTTTCCCACAAATATGGCTCTGCCGTGGATTATGTACATCATCTGCTTTGGAATAAGCTCTGCCGTAAGCACGGTTATTTCCGCATATTCCGAAAAACAGGAGAATAAGAAGCTTGACGAGGCTTTGAAACGATTTAAGGATGAGGAAAATGGGAAAAGCAATTGAAATTAAAGAAATCCGCAAGGCTTTCGGTGAGAAAAAAGTTCTTGACGGTATCGTCTTGAATATCGAAAAAGGCGAGATATTCGGACTTTTAGCTCCCTCAGGTGCAGGTAAAACTACCCTTATAAAAATTTTAACAGGACAGCTTAATGCCGACAGCGGAACTTCCATTGTAAACGGCATAAATTCCAACGCTCTCACAGGGGCGGAATGTCGTAAATTCGGCATAATGATGGACAATTTCGGCTTATATGACCGCCTTAGCTGCTATGATAATCTCAAAATTTTCGCAGGGATTTACGGCATCGGCAAGGCGAGAATTTATGAAGTCCTTGAAGCGGTGGGACTGTCTGATTCCGCTAAAAAATCAGCATCGGCACTTTCAAAAGGAATGAGCAGCCGTCTGCGGCTTGCGAGAGTTCTCCTGCACAATCCCGAAATTCTGTTTCTTGACGAGCCTGCAAGCGGTCTTGACCCTGCAGCTGCGGAGGAAATTCAAAAGCTGATTCTTGCGGAAAAATCCAAGGGCAAAACGATTTTCCTCACAACTCACGATATGGCGGAGGCTGAACTGCTCTGCAACAATATCGCCCTGCTTGACGGCGGAAAAATCGTGGAATACGGCAATCCGAGAGAAATCTGCCGCCGATACAATCACAAAAAAACGCTGAAAATCCACCTGAAAAACGGTGAAGATATGGAACTGCCCCACAATGAAAAATCAGCTGAAATCCCAAGACGTCCGAAAAAGTCGGAAAAGTGCCGCAATCCCTTGAAAATACAAGGTTTGCGGCATTTTCAGCCATTCCGGGAAACCTCCGGGGTATGTCCGGCTAATCCGGGAAAGGCGTGCCTTCCTCAATCCGGGTGACGCGCAGCACCCCCAAGGCATCTGCGCGAGAAAGGAAACGAACCTATGAAGATCAGCAGGATCAACGCACAAGCCAGGTTGATGTGTATGCGGTAGCGGTCACCACCCCCCACAGAGGGCAAGACCCCTGCACATTCACT
>CALFMA010000634.1 GCA_937880065.1 uncultured Ruminococcus sp. | reverse complement strand
TCCTACTGAGAAAATACGGGAAGGTAGGACAAAACGGGGGAAGTTATTGGAATTTTCACTAATGATACCACTTGGACGGATGATTTGTTTCATTTCTTAGTGGATTCTTGATGCGATCTTTGAAAAATATACCCCCAAATATGCTGTGTGATTTTAGTACTTTCATTATAAACTTACGATAATAAGATATAATACAGAAGAAATATACACCTTCATAAGGTGCTTATGTTAATTAGTTACGAAACTATTTAATATTTTTTCTCCATTTGTCAATATCTTATACTTTTAATCCTTAATCAATCTAAAAACTAAGATGGGAGTTTTTATGATACGATTATCACTCCAAGTCTTTACTTATCATTTACCTTTAATTAAATGTGTGAAAGGAGCTAAACTTGATATGAAAATTTCTAAACTTTTAAGCGTAATTCTTCTCAAGCAATTTTAAACGGTTATATGGAAGCAATTTCTGATAGGTACAGAGAATTTTTGGGTCTCGATTTTATTTACAGTACGAACTATTACAATTCGGGTGTCGATCAATGTAAGGGGACTGTAACATCTTCCAATATTGATAGTTTATGTGGTCATACATCAAATCACACAGGATATCAAAGCGTCAAATCATCATTTACCAGTGATTCATCAGCAAGTAATACATTAACTGATGCCTATTGGACAGGACATAAGATTGATACGACTGGAATGGGCAGAGTTTACACAACTTCGTATAATCGCAGTTTTTCTTCCAGATTTAGAATTTATATGTTGGAATTATGTAATTCAACAAATTGTGAATATAATTCGAAAAGTGTATTAATGCACAAGTTGAATCATCAATATGGCGCACCTGACCATTATCACGAGATATTAGCTGACGGTACATGCCGAGGAGGAGCATTATGTTCTGTATGCGGCTCCAATCCAAGACCAGCAACATGCATCATGTGTCAAGGCTGTATGGATATTACAAGCGATAATGTAATATGTGACGGTTGTAAAGGACAGATGATTACACATCTTGAAGGTCATCATATTAACTAAAAAGGAGGAGAAATAACGTGAAAAAGCCAATTGTTTTTTCTTTAATCATTGCATCAATGTCTTTACTCATAACAGGCTGTAGTGATAATAGAACTGCTACTTCATCAAATTCAAACAAAGCTCAAATCAATCTGATGGATGGCGTTTACTCGGCGTATTATAATGACTATAATGACCTTTCACTCAATCTGACAGATAATTTGACAGAAATCAATGAAAACCTGAAGAGATTAGAAGAAGAAACTTCTGCATCAATTCTACAATTCATCAATCTTATTGAGAAATCTGATTTAATTAAAGTGCCACAAATTTCCAATGAAAATCTTAAACTTCGTCAGAAAGAAGGCTACTACGGTATCTCGGTTGAAACAAAGGATTTCTATAACAGACCGTGGATTTTCTATAGTTTTGATGACGGCGACTCTAATTCTTATGTAAAAATCACAGACATCTCCTCTGAAATAGGGCAACTTGATTCAGATGCGATCTTTGAGCTTATGAATGCAATGGATCCCATTCCTGATGATGGTGTATTCTATCCACCATACACAGAGATGTATGAAGAAACAATTGACATGAATGAAAAGTCAATTGAAGTTCTTTTCGCAAAAAGAGATAACGATCCAAGAGTGTATGCTAACTTTATATATGATGATTCTATGGTAATTATATGCTGTTCAGAAGAAAATATAGAATCAGGATTCTTAAATGAATTTGGATTAGCTAATCTCGAATTGAAATAGGTAATACATATATTGCTCCCCCAACTAAACCTTACCAGCAAATACTCGACATAAAGAAAATTTCTCTGCGTCAGAAAAGCTTGAAATGCGGCAGCATTCCTGCGTTTTTCTTCCTTGATAAATTCTCTTTCTGCCTTCGTCTTTTTGGCAAGGTTTAATTGGTGGAGCAATAGCAAGTAATCCTTTGAAATAAATATTCATATGCGGCAAGCGAAATTATAGTTTGAATATTATTTCACTTATTAAGCAGAGCGTGCTGTGATCCATAAGCCGCTCTGCTTTTTGTGTTGCAATTAAGTCAACTTTATGCTATAATATTTGTACACACTTCACAAACTTCATTTGTAGGCAGACTTTTTTCAAATTTCACTTTGAGTTTTTACAAAAATGTGGTACTAATAAGTGAAAGGGCAAAGATTAGACCTTGAGAGGAGGAATCTCCCCATGGATAACGGTGAAAGTAGCTACCGGCGTTTCCTTGCGGGCGACGATGAGGGATTGCATGAGATTATCTGTACCTATCGGACAGGTTTGATACTTTATTTGAATAGCTTTGTACAAAACATTCATATTGCTGAGGACTTAACCGAAGACAAATTTGCAGAAATTGCGATTAAATGTCCCAAATTTGCTGCAAAAAGCTCATTCAAGACTTGGCTTTATGCAATTGCTCGTAATATAACGGCAAAACATCTCCGAAAGCACTCAAAGCTTAGCGTCGTTCCGCTGGAATCGCAGGAATACCTTGCTGACGAGGAAAACCTCGAAAGCAATTACATAAAAACTGAACAGAAACATATGGTGCATCAAGCTTTGCACCGATTGAAACTTGAATATCGGCAAGTGCTGTATCTTATATATTTTGAGGAGTTCACCAATGCTGAAGCTGCCCTGATCATGAAAAAATCGAGCAGGCAGGTCGAAGCTTTGCTGTATAACGCAAAGAAAGCATTAAAATCAGAACTGGAAAGGAGTGGCTTTGATTATGAAGAATGATGATCAGATGTTTCAAAGCGTACTTTCCAGACGAAATGAATACCGAGAACAAAAAAATAAGCGTATTCGGACGATCAGGCGTACAGTTCCAGTATTAGCCTGCTTCTGCCTGACGATTGCATTTGGCGTTGGGTATTGGGATTACTTTAAAAATCTCCCACATATCCCTGTACAACCTAATATAATTGAAGAATCAACTATAGAAGCTCCAGATACTACTACAGCAGTAACAAACAACAACACAACGATTCAGACAGAAAATATAACTGAACCTGCAACTGCAACCTCTCCTGTTCAAAGTTCAGAATCAGATCGAACAGCTTCAACAGAAGCTCATCAACAGAAAACAGTTACTACTGTTGTTTCAGAGACACAATCAAACATCAAAACGGAACCGGCTACTGACAAGTCAACAGAAACACAAGTCCCTGTAACGACTAAGCCTGTCACAAATACACAGCCTGTTACCGAGCTGCAAACCACCTCTCCGGTGCAAATCCCAACGGAAACACAGACCTCTGTTGTTAGCGATCATGAACCCCCAATTGTAACGGAAACAACTGAGCCTATCCTGCCTGTAGGACCACCGGCACAGCCTATTCGTTTTACTGATATCAACGATGCCATAGGTGCAGTCAATGCAAGTGATGTATCTTCTTATCCGGAACATGAACAAGAATCTTATCGTTATATGTTTGAAAGGATCAAAAGCAATGGTTTTCTTTATCAGGTGAACAACACCGATACAGTTTCTCTTATCGAAGACAGAGGAATTTCACTATTCCCATACGCCAAATATGAAGATGTTGGTGTTGGGTGTTTTGTAAGATATAAGGATGTTAACTACCACATTACATTCTACTATGCAAATCATGATCTGGTCGCTCAAACAAATGGTATCGCAGATTATCTGCAATACCGTATGGGGCGCAGAAGTGATAAGGAGATCAATGTGTCAGATTCCAATGTAAGCTTGTTCTTTGCCGATAACGGGCAGACCTATGCAGGAGCTTTTATTGATCCTGATCATTATTATACAGTGAATACTGTCGCATCTGAGGAAGAAATGGTTGAGTTCATAGAAGCGCTTAGTTTTGAACCATTGCCTCTGGTATGAGGAATACAAATGTGGAACGATGATAATAGTCTGTAATTTGTACCGAACCCCTTCTCGATGCAGATGAAGCCTATTATTCTGAAAGCCATTGAACCAAATTCTGAGCGTATACAAATATCTATCAGCTAAAAAAGAGATGGTAGAGCTGCATAATGCTGATAACTACGAAAAAATGCTGTTAACTTATAGCAAAATGAGGTGATTTTATGAAAAAGAAGATTATGGCAATGATGCTTGCAACTGCTTGTATTGGTGCAAGTACTCTAAACCTTGCAACATCAGTGAATGCTGCAGAACAGGATACAGCGTTTATCATGGGCGATGTCAATGGTGATGGTTCTTTTGGAGTATCTGATGTGGTACTGCTCCAGAAATGGTTGTTAGCTGTTCCTGATACACATCTTGCAAACTGGAAGGCGGCAGACTTCTGCGGCGACGACAGATTAGATGTATTTGATCTGGCGCTGATGAAGCGTGCCTTGATTTACGGTGAATTAGTCCGGCCAACCTCTCCGACAACCCAGCACATTGGTCTGAATCATACCGATGAAGTTATTGAGCTTCTGAACAATTATGATCTGAATAATTATCATGAGTTATATCGTGACAGCCTGTGTAAAATGTTTGAGCGTTTCAATGAGGACGGATATATCTATACTTTCACTGGTAGTGATAATGACGGAAATGCTATTACACTCCGTGAAGAGCAACCGAATGCAGCGATCGTTTTGATGCCATATATGGACTATGAGGACACCGGTATCCTCTATCATGTAGCCTATAAAGAAAAATACTATCAGGTTTATTACTACTTCACCGACCCTGCTTATCCTGCATCAAATCTGTGGGATTATCTTGAACATCAGCGAATGAATATCAAGAACATCAAGCTTGTTGATGAAAAGTTCGGTATTGTAGATTTCAGCGATGACAAGCAATCTGATCTGTGTGCCTTTTATGTGATCGACGATACCCATTACTGCAAAGTCAGGACATTTGAGCCGGAAGATGTGCTAATGGACTTCTTACAGGTTCTGAACTACGAGAAGCTCGATATTACAGGCAATACCGTCACTGATCCTATTACACCTGTAACTGCACAGCCTATCAGCTTCAAGGATATGAATGCAGTTATTGAAGCAATCAAAAATGGCGATGTATCCGCTTATCCGGACACAGATCGTAAAGATTACAGCAGAATGTTCGAGCGTTTTCTGAATGACGGATTTATCTATCAGGTAACAGATAATGACTTGATCAAGACTAATAAGGAGCGTGGAACAGCACTGTTCCCGTCTGCAAGCTATGAAGATGTTGGTGTTGGCTACTTCGTGACATTTAAGGGCAACAATTATCATATCATGTTCTATTCTGCCGATGCAGATGTACTGGCTGAAACTGACGGCATCGCCGCATACCTCAAGAAGCGTATGGGCCGCAGCTCTGATAAAAAGATAGATGTCAATGATAAGAATGTGAGCCTGTTATTCCACGAAAACGGTCAGTGCTATGCAAATGCCTTTGTGGATGTGAATCACTATTTCGATGTGACCGGTGCTGTTTCTGAGGAAGAAATGACAGAATTCCTGAATGCCTTTGCATATGAAAAGAAAGTATTCTGAATCTGTTTGCACTGTACGGATTTAGACATATATTCCTTTGTGGACAAATCAGATGCCGCACCAGCAAAAAATGACTTGTTGGTGCGGCATACGTAATTATCTATTTTATGAAATTATTTAATTACTCTAATATGAAAATCCTTCTAATGAGTTGTAATATTTAGGAGTTGAGAAATAGTCATGGATAAAGATAAAACGATTGATCTTTCACGAAATATTATTGTTGCAGCAAGTAATTTGATTCCAGGTATAGGCGGTGTATTAGCAGTATTTTTAGACAAATATCTTCCAAGCACAATGGAGCAGAGGCGAGAAGAGTTCCTCCGTACTTTATCCTCGGATATAGATAATTTACCAAGTAGTGTTATTGAACGTATTATGAATGATCAGGAATATCATTCGCTTATGCTCAAAGTCTTCAAATCAGTTGTACAGGAAGATAAAGAAATAAAGAAGAAGGCATTTAGAAATATATTATTAAATGCAGCTACAACTATAAATAATACTATTAACGAAAATGAGTTTTATATAAAGTTGCTATCAGATATGACCACTGATCAAATTAGAATTCTTCATTTATTTTATTTAAGGGATATCAAAAAATCAATCAGTTTCAAAAATGTTTATTCCTTTATTACTAAGCATTGGAAGAATATCGATGACTCGTATCGATTTGCTTTAATTACAGAGATTATGCGATATGGGTTAATTACATCATCGCAAAAGAGTAATAAAGCTAAAGGAGAAGGGCATTCCTAATCTTCCTGGTTTACGAGATAAGTTCGGCGGAACGGGTGCAAAAGCTTCTTCTCCTACTGCACGTATGAGTATTGCTTATGATGTTACCAATGATTTTATTATGGATGCTGATTTTCTCCGCTAACAGTTAGCGAAAGAACTCATGCTAAAAATAATCTTGAAAAAGTTGGTAATCTGATAGATTTGAAAGAAGCAATTTTCATCATGGACAGAGGATATGCAAGCGAAGAATTAATCAGATTATTCTCTGAAAAATCGAATTATTTATTCCGTATTCGTAATAAGTTCAATATTGATATTGATAACCTTCCGCTCGGAAGTCATATTCTGAAGATATACAATGGACTAAAGGTAAGAATTATTAAATTCACGCTTCCATCAGGTGAAATTGAAACTCCTATGACAAATTTATTTGAACTTAACGAATCAGAATTCAAAGAATTATACTTCAAAAGATGGCCTGTTGAGGTAAAATTTGATATCGTGAAAAACAAGCTTGAAATGCCTTGTTTTGGCGGTTTTACAGAGAATATCATTATGCAGGATTTCTGGATTAGTATGTATCTTGCTAATATCGCTGCTATTGCTAAAAGAGAAGCAGACCTTGAAATTAAGGAGCAGTACAAGGACAAAAACAACAAGTATGAATATCAGGTAAATGTGAATACTTTGATTGGCTCCTTACGTGACCGTTTTGCTACAGCTGTCTTTAGTAGAAATCCATTTCACCGTGTAAAAGTTCTTAAAAGAGTTATCACTGAAATTCAACATTCAGTAGTTCCTATTCGACCAGATGATGGCTCTACACCACGCTATGAAAATACTCGTAAATCTAAATTTCATCATAATAAACGTTCTAATCTTTGAGTGCTTAAGTTGTGGATATTGGTTGAAGAATTGGTTGACTGTGACAATGACGGTGATTATTTCCCCAAAAATATGATTGAAGAAATAAAGAAGTATTTTGGATTAAAAAAATGATACTTGAGTTGTAAAAATGAACTTGTCAAGAATTGGTGATATTTCGTACAAGCTCTGTGCGGTGTTGCCCTAAATGCTTTCCGGCGGAGTCAAGATTCTTTTGTTGATTGCATTTTTCTTATCAAAAGAGTATTTCATTACAATATTGACATTTTACGGAAGATATGATATAATAAGGGAAATAAAATATCGATATAAGAAGATACGGTTTGAAAAGTTGTTAGCTGAGTAGATGAAAAAGGGAATCAGGTTTGAATCCTGAACAACCGCCATTACTGTATTTGACAAGAGAAAGCAAAATTGCCATTGGGATATACTGTCCTGAGAAGGCTTGCTTTTACTGTGATTATTTCACAGCATCATAAGTCAGGAAACCTGCCGTATCTTTTTAGGTTCAACACAACTTTGGTGAGAAGAGTGCAACCGATTTGTCGCCGTGCAGCGACTTTGGTTATATTCTTTTTTATGCCAAAGTCTTTTTTGTGTGCGTCCATAAATCAGTTGTACTCTTTTGACCGTTGGTTGAAAGGGTATTTTTTATTGTTGCAGAGGAGGGATGATAAGTGACACCAGATGAGAAAAAGTCCTTGGCGGAAGAACTTTTGCGTCAAAAATACAAGGAATTGGGAAGACTTCCACAGAAAGAGGATTTCGATGACTCAACAAGGTCACGAATCAAAGCCTTTCTCGGTCCGTGGCCAAGAGCATTGGAGGCTGCAGGTCTGAAAGAAGCAAAAATTAAACCGAAGAAATCCCATAAGCGAAAGCGGAAGAATCCCAGTAAGAAAAATTGCCTTGTATCTCATCAGAAAGCTTCAAAAACGAATATATCCGAGCCTGAAGGATATATTACACCAAATGAAAAAGGAGAATAATATGATAGGTAAAAGAATTACAAGTGCGTTTCTTGCTCTCACAACAATGGTGACTGCGATTCCATTTACAGCAACAGCTGCTGAAAGCAACAACGTGTACATTTCAATCAGCTATGACGGACAGTTCATAAACGGAAAAGAAGGAAACGCTGTTGCATATTCAGCTGTATCGCTGGATGACCTTGCCGCTATTGACCTTGACACATATGGTCTTGGCGATTATAAATACGACAAGAATGGCGACGGCACACCCGATACTACAGCACTTCACCTCTATATCTACACACAGGAAAATATCATCGGCAACGACTGGTCCGATGTAAATGTTACGGGAAGTGCAGGCAGTATCTTCTTCGAAAGCGGTCTTTTCGGATTTGAGGACTGCAATCTCAATTATTTTTACAACGGTATTTATCCCGAAGTTGACGGCTGGGGCGTAACTGCCGACCAGATTGTTCTGTCAGAGGGAGATTTCTTCGATATTGCAGGTTACACAAGCTGGTCGTTTTACAGCGATTCAGCCACAGGATTCCATTATTTTGCAGATGAAAACGGAGAAATTACTCATAACTATTCTGCAGAAAGCGGCAAGGAAACCACTTTCAGACTTGTCCGTTCCTATTCTGCAATGGGTTCAGAAGCGGCTTTGCTTGATGAATCGGGATATACAGTTTACTACGGAACAAGCATAGGCAATGCCGCAGGAAGTGTTACAACTGACAGCAGCGGTGAGGGTAAGGTTACATTCCCCTCTGACGGTACATGGTATCTCTGGTGTGACGGTGCTTATGGTGCGGAAAACAGTGAGGATATTGTATCATCACCTGCAAGTGCAGTTGTAAATGTTAAAGAATCCGCTGCGGCACGTCAGCCACAGGATGTAAGTGCTGTTCTGAATGCAACAATGGCAAAGCTTGCTGATACAGTAACAGAGCCTGCTTTCGGTACAAATGCTGGAGAATGGACAATTCTCAGTCTTGCAAGAGGCGGTTATTTTGAAAAGGATAACGCTTATTTCAATGACTATTACGACAGAATTGTAGCAACAGTAAATGAAAAAGCCGCATCAGTTTCACTTGCAAACGGTGCACTTCACAAATCAAAGTCCACAGATAACTCACGTCTTATTATCGCACTTTCTTCTATCGGTAAGGACGCAACATCGGTAGGCGACTGGAATCTCATTACACCTTACGAAGATTTCAGCTGGATTAAAAAGCAGGGACTTAACGGAACTGTTTTTGCTCTCATTGCTCTTGATACAAACAACTATCAGACTGTTGATACAACAATCCGTCAGCAATGTATTGATGATATTTTAAGCAGACAGCTTTCTGACGGAGGCTGGGCATTAAGCGGAAGTGTTTCCGATCCCGATGTAACATCAATGGCACTTCAGGCTCTTTATCCTTACAGAGATCAGGCTGAAGTATCAGCGGCAGCTGAAAAGGCATTAACTTGCCTTTCTGATGTTCAGAATGAGGACGGCGGATATTCTTCTTTTGGAGATGCAAACTGCGAAAGTTCTGCACAGGTTATTGTTGCGGCAACAACATGGGGAATTAATCCCGATACAGACAGCAGATTTGTGAAGAACAACAAATCCGTTGTAGATGCTTTGCTTACTCATTATATCGAAGATGAAGCCGCATTCAAGCACGTTGCGGCAGGCAGTGCAAACGGTATGGCAACCGATCAGGCTTGTTATGCTCTTGCAGCATATAACCGCTTTATGAATGGCAAAACAGCCCTTTATGATATGTCTGACGTTGAATTTGACGCTGCTGAAAGCGAAGTAGTTGCAGGAAAGCCTGTCGCTATTCTTGGCGTTCCGTCAGAGATTTCTGACAAGTCAGGTGAAAACTTCAATGCTACAATCAGTATTGACCAATGGGATAATACAGCAGGATATAAACTTGTTGACTTTGTTATAAATGTTCCCGCAGGTTTAAGCGTATCTTCCGTAACAGCTGGAAATCGCCTTGACGGCGGTGAGGTAAGCTATCACCTTGAAGCAGAAACAGGAAAGCTTCGTGTGGTATATTTTGACGCTAACAACAACAGCGATATTACTGTAAGCGGAACAGAGTTCCCTGCACAGCTTTTCACAATCGAATTCACCGTTGATAAGGCAAATGCAGGCGACAAGCTTGATGTATCTGTGGGTGGAATGTCAATCAAGCTCAATTCTGATTCTGCTGATGAAAAGTCAATGATTATTGTAGATACCACAGAAACTACAGGCGTAATTGATGTTGTCAAGGGCGTATCCTATAGTGCAGTTTGTCTTTACATCGGTGATGATATTGACCTTATCCCCTTAACAAAGAAAGCTGTTGCCGTTGCAGCAGTAGGCTATGACAAAATCGGAAAGCTTGCATACAATGACGGCACTAACAAGTATGAGTTCAGATACAGTTCCGAAATTTCTGAGAAAACAGGAATTATGACATATGTATGCCTTGTTGACGCAGGAATTGATATGACAGAATTTGCAGACAGCGCAAACTTTACATACACAACAGAAACACCTGCTGATATTACTTTTGGTGATGTAAACAACGACGGTATTATCAACGCACAGGATGCTCTCGGTGCTGTTGATACATGGCTCCGCAAGACAGATGCACCTGAGGACGATGAAATCCTTGCACTTAACGTAAACAGCGACAGTCGAATTAATACATTTGATGCACTTGGTATTGTTGAAGCTTATGTAAATGACAGCGAATATATGATTATCACAAAGGCATCTGCTTTAAGCACGAACAAGTAATATAGAGGTTACAATATAAGGGTGGGGGTGATTTATCGCTCCCATTCCCTTTATAAAGGAGCATTTATGAGTGAAGAAAAGAAAAAATCAAAGTCAAGGAAATGGATTATAATTATATTGGGAATTATATTGCTTATCATAATTTTACTGCTTTTCACACGCTGTAATCAAAGCATAAATAAAATCCCGACGCTTACAATAGAAACTCCCCAGAAAATCAGTACAGACACGGAAGAAATCTCCCTTGATGTAACAATTTCAGATTTCGGTGACGCACTTTATCCTGCGGCAAGTATGAGTATAGCCTTTGACCCTGCGTATCTTGAATTTATCGGTCTTGGAGAAGGGAATGTATTTGTACTCAACGAAGATGAAAACGTAACGAAAAAGCTTCCCGAGTGGGGCTGTAATCCGTCCCAATGCAATAAATCGGGAAAAATCAATATTATGTATCTTGATACAACGGCAGGCAAAAACGCTTTCACCAAGTCATTACTTAAAGAAAACGACAATGTTGTACTGCGGTTGAAATTCCGACTGCGTGGAAGTGCGTCAACAGGAGATGTGTACGACCTTGTATTTGAGGACGCTGTTTTTGCGGCATCGGACGAAAACGAAAGTCTTGCAATGGCTCGTGATACATTGAAAGTCAGAAACAGTAAAATAGTTGTGGGATGATGAATATGAAACGAATTTTCAGCCTTATTTTAACAATTGCTCTTGCGTTCTGTTTTACTTCCTGTAAGGGAAATTATGCACAAACAGATCTCAATGAGCCTATGACAATCCCCGAAAGCGGAATCATAGAAAAGAAAATTCTTGATGAGATAAAAAAAGAAAATGCCATTGCTGTCTTTGAGGGAAATTCAAACTCTATTCATTACGAATGGACAATTTTCGGCAGCGATATAAAGAATACAAGAGATATAAATTTATCCATTGAACTTACAGAAACCGATAACGGAATTAAAACAGTTATGAACGAAAGTTCGGATTTCGGCTTTCCGCTTCTTCTCTCGATTTATCTCAATGAAAAGTGGACAGAGCAGAATGCCTCCGCATATAATGACGGCAAAGCTGTATACTCTGTTTCTGTTACAGGAAGTAAAACCACTATACTGAATATTCCGATTGATAAAGTAGTAAGCGAATTTACGATTGCACCTGTCACAGATTCATACAGCGATAGTCAGCCGCAAACAGAAAAGGTTTATACCGAAGAAGATATTATACAAACTGAAACTGTAACATCAGCTGAACGTGACGAGTACCTTTCGGGAGTTAATAACAGCGACAACCGCATATATTCCGACGGAAATGCAACAGATCAGGATAAATACAAAACTGACCCTGTTCCCGAAGGTAAGCCTATGCCAGTTGAACCTGAAAATCAAGAAATCAACAACGACAAAGCGTTCACTTGTACATTCTCCATTGAGTGTTCAACAATACTGAATAATCTCAATGACCTTGAAGCTGACAAAAGAGAAATTGTCCCCTCAAATGGCATTATACTTCCCCCGACAGTTGTTACATTCTACGAGGGCGAGTCTGTATTCGATGTGCTTCAGCGTGTCTGCAAGGAAAATAATATTCATATGGAGGCTTCGTGGACACCTGTATACAATAGTGCCTATGTTGAGGGAATCAACAATCTTTACGAATTTGACTGCGGAAATCTTTCGGGCTGGATGTACTGTGTGGACGGCTGGTACCCCAACTACGGCTGTTCAAGATATCAGCTGAAAGACGGTGAAACAGTTGAATTCAGATACACTTGTGACCTCGGCAAAGATGTCAGCTGTGATTGGATGGGATAACTATGCGTGATACCTTTCGTGATTTTCACCCTTTTGTGAATTTTCTGTACTTTTTGCTTGTCATATCCTTTTCATTCTGCCTTACACATCCCATTGCACAGGCAATATCGCTGATATGTGCAGCTGTGTATTGTATCAGCACGGAGGGCAGAAAAAGTATTATGTTCATACTAAAATTCTGTCTGCCGTCCATTCTTGTTACAGCCTTTATCAATCCTGCATTCAACCATGAGGGACAAACTATTCTGATATATTTCAGCAACGGTAATCCTCTTACCCTTGAAAGTATTTTGTATGGCATTTCATCGGGAGTAATGCTTGTGACAATACTTTTGTGGTTTGTATCATTCAATCGTGTTATGACATCGGATAAGTTCATATATCTTTTTGGAAAAATAATCCCGTCGCTGTCCCTCGTACTGAGCATGTCCCTGCGGTTTGTACCGAGATTTAAAGCACATATGTTCTCCGTTGCGGAAACACAGCGGTGTATTGGCAGGGATGTATCAAGCGGTAGCCTTATTTCACGCACGAAAACTGCGATTACAATTCTTTCGGCATCTGTAACATGGGCGCTTGAAAACGCAATTGAAACAGCCGACAGCATGAAAAGTCGTGGATACGGACTGAAAGGGCGGACTGCATTTTCTATATACCGCTTTGAAGAACGTGATGTATATGCTGTAATATGGTTTGGATTCTGCGGATTATTTCTTCTTGCAGGGAGTATTGTGTCTGCATTCGGCTTCCGTTATTTCCCGAATATCCGCTATGCCGCCTTTGATGTGACAACAATACCATTTTATTTTGTCTATTTGGGAATGTGTATCACACCGTTCTTAATAAATGTAAAGGAGGAGCTGAAATGGAAAGCCTTGTATTCAAAAATGTGAGATTTGCATATCCACAGGAAGAAAACAATGCTCTGAATGATGTTTCCCTTGAAATCACACAGGGCGAATTTGTCATAATCTGCGGTTCATCAGGTTGTGGAAAATCCACGCTTCTGCGGCATATGAAATCCTGTCTGACTCCTCACGGTAAATTCAGCGGTGAAGTATTTTTCAACGATAAACTGCTGAAAGATATTGACGAACGAACACAGTCACAGGAAATCGGATTCGTTCTGCAATCTCCCGAAAATCAGACAGTCACGGATAAGGTATGGCACGAGCTTGCATTCGGATTGGAAAGCCTTGGATATGATATCCCTGTTATCAGACGGCGTGTTGCGGAAACTGCCGCATTTTTCGGGATTGAAGCGTTGTTCTACAAGAATACGGCAGAACTGTCGGGCGGACAGAAACAGCTTTTAAGCCTTGCGTCCGTGGTAGCAATGGAGCCTGAAATCCTTGTTCTTGACGAGCCGACAGCCCAGCTTGACCCCATAGCCGCAGTTGATTTTCTTAATCTGCTTGGCAGAATAAACCGTGAACTCGGCATAACGATAATCCTCACCGAGCATCGTCTTGAAGAAGCGTTTCCCTTTGCCACAAGAATTGTAGTAATGGAAAAAGGACGAATTATATGCGATGATACTCCCGAAAATGTGGGGATGGCTTTAAAGGGGAAAAACAGCGGAATGTTTCTTGCAATGCCAACCGCAATGAGAGTGTGGGCAGGTATTGAAACAAAATTGCCCTGTCCTGTGACAGTCCGTGACGGAAGTCATTTTCTTGCGGAGAGGAATAAAGAACAGGAACTTCTTCCGATTTACAAAGCTGATGAATATATAATTGATGAAGAAATTATCCTTGAATGTGATGAAGTGTTTTTCAGATATGACAAGGAACTTCCTGATATTCTGAAAGGCTTTTCGATTAAGCTTCATAAAGGCGAATTCTATGCGATACTTGGCGGTAATGGTGCAGGCAAATCAACGGCATTGAAAGTTCTTGCAGGAATTCAGAAAGCATACAGAGGAACGGTAAGAGCAGTCGGCAAAATCGGAATGTTACCGCAGAATCCGCAGACGCTTTTTGTGAAAAAGACAGTCAGAGAGGAGTTATATGACGCTTTCGGCAGAACAAAAATCTCATCTGATATGAAAGAGCGACTTATGTCGTGGACTGTGTCAACTTGTGAGCTTACAGATTTACTCGATCGCCACCCCTATGATTTATCAGGTGGGGAACAGCAGAGAGACGCACTTGCAAAGGTTTTGCTGACTTCTCCCGATATTCTTCTGCTTGACGAGCCAACAAAAGGCTTGGACGCTGAATTTAAGGTTCATTTTGCCGGAATTATAAAAAAGCTGACTGCAAGCGGTATATCTGTGCTTATGGTAAGCCATGATGTTTCATTTTGTGCTGAATATACCACATATTGCGGAATGTTCTTTGACGGTAATATTGTGGCTGAGGGTACGCCGAGGGGATTCTTTTCGGGGAACAGCTTTTATACAACTCCTGCAAACAGAATGGCGAGAAATCATATTCCTGACGCTGTTACTGTAAACGATATTATCCTTTGCTGCGGCGGAACAACGATTGAAACTACCAGCGTTTCAGAAAAATTACAGCCTTTGCCTGAAAGAACAGTAAAAAACACAAATTCAAAGCCGATTTTTTTGCCATTATGGAGAAAAGTTATTGCTGTGATTTCAGCCTTAACTGCCTTTGGAGTATTTATTTACGCAACAGGAATTTCTGATTTAACAGCGATGATTGACGAAACAGGAATAAGCACCGCAGGAGAAAATCAGCTGTATTTATATATCATTCTCTTTGTGTCCCTTACTGTATTTCTGCTTGCAATTGGCAGAAGAAGCGAGCCGTCAATCGAAATACAGACACCGAAAGAAAAACGAAATCTTAGCAAGAGAACGGTTGCTGCAGCTGTTTCGATACTAATTCTGATACCGCTGACTATATTTGCAGGGGTATTCTATCTTGACAGCAGCAGTTACAGTCTGATTGCATTTCTTGTATTGACGGAATGTATGCTGCCCTTTTTCATTGTATTTGAGGGACGAAAGCCTATGGCTCGTGAGCTTGTAACAATAGCTGTTATCTGTTCTATCGGTGTTGCAGGCAGATGTCTGTTTTTTATGCTGCCCCAGTTTAAGCCTGTTCTTGCACTTACGATTATAGCAGGCGTTGCATTTGGCGGTGAAACGGGATTTCTTGTAGGAGCCGTGACAATGCTTGTATCAAATATTATGTTTTCGCAAGGTCCTTGGACTCCGTGGCAGATGTTTGCAATGGGAATCATCGGATTTTTTGCAGGAGTTTTATTTAAAAAAGGCTGGCTTCGGAGAAATCGTATATCTCTTGCGGTTTTCGGAGCATTTTCAGCTGTTATTATTTACGGTGGAATTATGAATCCTGCGTCTGCATTTATGTTTTCAACTGAAAGCCTGAGTTTAAAACTGATTACAGCATATTATATTTCAGGTTTTCCAATGGATTTAATTCACGCCTTCGGTACTGTGATTTTCATAATGCTTGCCGCAGAACCTATGCTTGAGAAAATGGAGAGAATCAAAATCAAATACGGATTGATTGAATACCGTCAGAAAATGGAGGGTATAGATGGATAACAGCTCAAATTTCTTTAGAAATCATAACTGCGAGTATTTTCCTTGTCATAAGGTGAATAATGCTGAAAACTTCAACTGCCTTTTCTGTTATTGTCCGCTGTATAATCATTCTGACTGCGGCGGAAATTATTCAATAACCGAAAATGGTATAAAGGATTGTAGATGAACCTTAGGATGTACTGATATATTTAAGATTTTATATATGAGATTGTTCGTTTGATAAATAAATACAATGCTTTGAAACTCAGTTTGATAATGAAACAAAATTAAATTTGTTGATTTTTTGATAAAATTCTAATTATAAAAAAAGTTAAATACCGTTAAGTTGTAGTTTTGATTTACTTTGAAGAAGTTGAACGGTAGTTTTTTGTGCTGTTTGCATATCCGCAACTTTGACACAGTGGTTCTATTGCTATATGTTGAGTGAATGCATCATATATGGATTTTGCTTTTGTGGAATTAAGAATATTAGATAATGAGTCATTAAGAAGATTCCCCAATATAATATCTCCTGAATGGTCTAAGCAACAAGGGACGACACTTCCGTCGACTAAAACTCCAATTTGATTTCTTAGAGCGTAGCAGAATACCTTTTCATTGCAATAAGTATTTAATTGGTTATTAGGCCATTCGAACATTTTGTCGAATTCAAGGTATATATTTGTACAAATCTTCCAGCCGTCTATTCTCGGGGTCCATTCATCGCTAAAATAATCTTTGAGAAGGTCGATGATAGTTTTGTTGTTATTGTTAAATCCTCCTTCATTCCATAATCTAAGTATGATAATAGTTCCTTTAGATGCTGCCTTAATAGTAAAATCTGTTACCGTTTTGATATAT